>CADAGD010000084.1 GCA_902787375.1 uncultured Eubacteriales bacterium | reverse complement strand
TTTTTTGAAAAACGGCAGGGTAGAACAGCAAAAATCGATTGAAAGCTATATGCTTTAATTCGGCTCATTCCCAAGACGTTAATTAATCATTGTCTACTAAACGGGTGTATTGTGTGTGAATGTGTATAAGTATGCGGGGGAGGGGGTGGAATATATTGATTGAAAAATTACTTGAAAGAAGCGGCGAAGCATTATATAATGTTAGCAAAGATGCTTGAAGAAAAAGAAAGGAATATGGTTAATATGATTATAAACCTTGAAAAGAAACCGTGCAGCATGGAGCTGGGACAAACCATCCTTGATATGGTAAATGCCAATGGACTTGGCGGAACCGATCTTACGGACAGACCGCTTGCTGCCCGCATAGGAGGAGAGATTTTTAACCTTGCCTATACGCCGATGCACGAAATGGACATTGATTTGATATATTATCACGACGAGGAAGGAGCGAGGGTTTATGAGCGCACATTGCAGTTCGTCCTCATAATGTGCATGAGAAAGCTCTTTCCGAACGCAAAGGTCTTTGTGCGCTATTCACTGGGAGATGGAGTGTACATGACCGTGGATAAGAAGCCCGCGTTCACCGAAGCAGACTTGCTTCTTCTGAAAAGCGAGATGAAGCGTGTTATATCGCTTGACCTTAAGCTTCAAAGAAAGCGAATGAGCATATCAGATGCGCTTGCCTTCTATGAGAGGGATGGACAGTTTGATAAGGCTGCCCTTCTTAAATGGCGCAGATTCAGCTATTTTGATGTTTACCGCTGTACTGAGTATAGCGATTACATAGACTATTTCTACGGCGAAACAGCTCCCTCGACGGGATATGTGCCGCTGTTTGATCTGCACTTTACGGGAACCGGTATCGTTATGCTGAGACCGCGCCGCGATGATCCTCTGGCTCCTATTGTCTATGTGGATTCCCCGAAGATGGTGGAGGTCTTTAAACGCAGCGACGATTGGGGCAGGATAATGACCTGCTCGACGGCAAATGAGCTGAATACCCGCGTGGAAAACGGTACGGTTCGTGAGCTTATAAGGGTGAACGAGGCTTTGCATGAAAAGATGTTCGCAAAAACTGCCGATGAGATAATCGCCAGAGGTGCAAAGACGGTAATGCTTGCCGGCCCCTCATCATCCGGCAAGACGACGTCGGCAAACCGCATTGCCACGCAGCTCAGGGCTGAAGGCTTAGATCCAATAATGATTTCACTCGATAATTATTATTGCGATCGCAAGTATTGTCCGCGTGACGAAAACGGAGAGCTTGACTTTGAACATCTGAATGCTCTTGATATAGAACGCTTTAACAGGGATTTGAAACTGCTTATGGCGGGTGAAGAAGTCGAAACCCCGATATTCGATTTTATTGAGCAGAAGCCCAAAGAGCATGGGCATGTTATGCGCTGCGGCAAGGATCAGGTGATGATTATTGAGGGAATACATGGTTTAAACCCCCTGCTGCTCGGCAACGAAATAGATCATGATAAGGTTTTTAAGGTATATGTATCCGCGCTTACCACGATTAATCTTGATGATCATAACCGCGTGAGAACGACCGATTTGCGCATATTAAGACGTCTGGTACGGGATTTTGTCACAAGAGGTGCTTCCATGGAGAGAACACTTTCAATGTGGGCAAGCGTAAGAAGGGGCGAAGCAAAGTGGATTTTCCCGTATCAGGAACAGGCGGATGTAATACTCAATACCGTTCTTCACTATGAGCCTGCCATAATGAAGCATCGTGTTTATCCGCTGCTTTTGACAGTCGAGCCGGAAAGCGAGTATTACTGCATGGCGAGAAGCATTGTCAAATATCTTAATTACTTTCTTGAGGCAAACGTGGAGGATGAGATACCTCCGACGTCAATACTCAGAGAATTCATAGGCGGCAACAGTTTTTATAGCAATTATTAAGCACACGATGATTGTTTAAAACCGCCGCCACTTCAAAAGGGGACAATGATTAATTAACGTCTTGAGAATGAGCTGATTTAAAGCATATAGCTTTCAATCGATTTTTGCCGTTCTACCTTGCCGTTTTTCAAAAAAAGCAA
>CADAGD010000083.1 GCA_902787375.1 uncultured Eubacteriales bacterium | reverse complement strand
CTCCCTTTGGTCGCAATATCAATACTATCAGAGCTTTCTGATTTAATCAGCATTTACTCAAAGGGGAAGCCAAGGAAAGCAGACTTTGTCCGTAGTCTGATCCCCGCCAAGCCATTTGACGGGGATGTTTATATGCAAAAAAGGAACAGCAGAGGATACAAAAAACGGGAAAGCGTCAAATGCGTTTCCCGTTGCAATCAAAAAATCAAAATATCATATGGCGAAATTGCCGTTTTCGAAGACCTTAACGGTTCTGCCATCTCGGGTTTTGCCGACGATTTCGAGGTCTGCTGTGCCGACCATGAAATCGACGTGGGTATTGCTTTCGGCGTTGATGCCGGCATTTTTGAGTTCATCCTCGCTGAGGGTTTCGCCGCCCTTTATGCAGGAGGGATACGCCTCGCCGAACGCGAAATGGCAGGAGGCATTCTCATCAAAGAGGGTATTGAAGAAGAGTATACCGCTGTTGGATATGGGAGAATCGTAAGGGACGAGGGCGATCTCACCGAGGTAATGGGAGCCTTCGTCGAGGTCTATCTCGGCGCGGAGGGTTTCCTCGTTGGTATCCGCGTGGATATCGACGATGCGGCCGTCCTTGAATGTGAAGCGTATGCCCTCGACCACGTTGCCGTTCAGCACGAGGGGCTTTGAGGCGACGAGAGTGCCGTTCACGCCCGTGCGCAGGGGAGCGGAGAACACCTCCTCGGTGGGCATATTGGCTACGAACTTGATGTCCTTGCAGTAATCGCCGCCCGCTATCCACATATGGTTTTCGGGCATCCGAACGGTGAGGTCGGTTCCGAGGGAGTTCTTATAGTGAAGCTCGGCAAAATCGTAATCCGTCATGCGCTTGGCATAGCCCTCGATGCGCTCGCAATGTGCGTGCCATTCGGCAACGGCGTCTCCGTCCTCGGTTATGCGGACGGCCTTGAATATCTCCTCCCACAGACGCTCCATGGCTTCGTCGTCGGGCAGGTCGGGGAAAACCTTCTTTGCCCAGCTTACTATGGGAACCGATACCACGCACCACGGAATGCCGTTCGACATCTGGAGCTTGGAAAACTCCTTGAGGTCGCGTCCCGCGGCGGCGTTATAGCGGCGGAGCCTGTTCGGATCCACGCCCTTGAGGTTTTCGGGATTGGAGGCGGCAATGGATATTGCGCCAACTCCCTCCTTGGCAAGCTCGTTGCGCTTCATGGCCTCCCACGGATACACCGCGTCGAAAACGGAATCATCGGCATAGAGCCAATGCTGGCGGGTGCAGTAATCATCGCGCCAGTTTATGTGAACGTCCTTCGCGCCCGCGTCGAATGCCGCTGTTGTGAGCATTCTGCCGAACTGAGCACTCTCAACGGGGCAGTTTATCATTATGGGCTGACCCTTTTGAACATTGATGCCGACCTCGACTACAAGACGGGCGTACTGCCAGAGCATTTTAGAATTCATGGTTTTGTTCCTTCCTTTAAATATAGTAAATCACTTTTGCTGTGATTGCAGGTTTTTCTCATACAATATCTGCAAGCCCTTTATGAGTATATCCGGCTCATGGTAGAATTTGTGGGCGCAGTAGGGCAATACAAGCGAGCTCAGACCGCCCGTCAGGACGGCACTGACCTTTTCGCCCATCTCGGTTTCGAGCCTGTCTATAAGCCCATCGAGCATGGCGGCGGAGCCTATGACCGCTCCGGAGCGCATACAATCGACGGTGTTAGTGCCGAGCAGCGTTGTGGGGCCGGTCAGGTCGATGTACGGAAGCTGCGCCGCGTGCGAGGACAGCGCGTTCATGGATACCCACAGACCGGGGATTATCATGCCTCCTATGTAGTTGCCCTCCTTGGAAACGACCGAGAGCGTTGTGGCGGTTCCCATGTCGATTATGGCTATGGGCGGAGCGTATTTGGCGCGTGCCGCTACTGCCGCGACTATGAGGTCGCTTCCGACCGAGGCGGGATTATCCACACGGATATTCAGCCCCGTCCTTATGCCCGGCCCGACCACCATTATGTCAAGTCCCGTCAGCAGCTTGACCGCCGCCGGTATCACCGTTTGAAGATACGGCACTACCGAGGATATTATTCCTCCGTCGAAATCAAGGGGACTTACGCCGTACATGGTCATTATGCCCTGTATGTCCAGCGCGTACTGATCCGCTGTCTTGTTTCGGTCGCTCGCAAGGCGCGACGAGAAAACTTGCTTCCCGTCACGGATGCCTCCAAGCACTATGTTCGTGTTGCCAACGTCAATAGCAAGTATCATTGTGATGCTCCTGTGAATTATTGGTGCTGTGTAGTAAATGCTGATTAAATCAGAAAGCTCTGATAGTATTGATATTGCGACCAAAGGGAGCCGCGCGAGCGTGCAGTGTTTAGAAATCGCAACGGTGTTG
>CADAGD010000082.1 GCA_902787375.1 uncultured Eubacteriales bacterium | reverse complement strand
TTCACCGGATGGTCAAAATCGTGAAACGACCGGTTGATAACCTCCTGCGAGAAATATCCTTGTATTTTTTGAAAAACGGCAGGGTAGAACAGCAAAAATTGATTGAAAGCTATATGCTTCAATCGGCACTTTACCAAGGCGTTAATTATTCATTGTCTACTCAAAGGGTAAGCCAAGAAAAGCAGACTTTGTCCGTAGTCAGACTCCTCCTGAAAACCGGGAGGAGTTTTTATTTATAAATTATAAAAAGCGTAATGGTCAAATAAAAGCGCGGAACACTCCAAGCGTTCCGCGCCGCGTATTATTTAAACTATTTGTCTGCAGTGCTATTATCGTTCTTCGGGCGATCGAAAGCGATTATTTTAAGGAACTCGGTATCCTGTTTAACGCCCTCATCGGGGAAGAGGTATTTGGCGATTATCTGGAGTATGCCGAACAGGGAGCTGATATAAGCCGCGGCCATTGTGACGAGGGAAGTAATTATGGCTCCGGTATCGTTCAGTGCGGGGACGAGCCATATGAAGCCCGCGAGCAGTCCTGCTGTCAGGATGAGCAGCAAAGCGGTCATCACCCAAAAGAAGAATTTTCGGTGAAGCTTCATCTCGCGGTAAGACTCCGTTTTGTAATCGGAATACGCCTTGAGAAGCTTATTGAGCAATGTATTGCGGTATCTGAAGGCATCCTCGCGCCAGTTATTGAACGATGCGACGTCGGTTATGGGCTTCTGGTTGGTCTTTTGAATGCCCTCAAGTATGGCGTCTATATTGAGTGCCTGAGTGGTGCTGAGGTCGATGTACCTGTAATCATTTGAATCGCCATCCATATCAATCCCCCGCTGAGATAAGCTCAAGCTCGTCGAGCCTGTCGATAACGGCAATATCCTCCACGGCAAACAGTTCGGCAAGCTCCAGTATTATCGACTGGAGGCTCGCGCCGCGCTCCCTGCGCTCCCTGTACTCCGCCTCGAAACGCTTCTTGGGCATCAGCATGGCTGCCGCGAGATAATCGACCTCCTGCTCATTCTGCGGTCTGACGCGCTCCTTCCTGTGCATATTGCGCTTACTTATGTACTGCATATTGTCGGTCGGTCTGTCGGACATACGCGCGCTGATATAATGCCCCAGCTCATGCGCGACTATGAACCGCACATGCGCCGCGTCGTCGGCAAGCTTGGAATCGAATACTATCGTTTTGCCGCCCGGAGAGTGCCTGCGGGTGATGGAAATAAACCCCTCCCAATGTTCGGGAAGATCGGCGGGAAACACTCCGAAGCCGAGGTTGGACGCTATTTTGAAAATGTCCACGGGAGCCGAATCGAAGCAGCTCGCTATCTGAGGCTCGCTCTGTATGAATGCCGCAAGCTTTTCCTCTATGGAGCGCATCTGCTCCTTTGTTAAACGTGACATACAGCCTGTATCCGCCATGCTTCTCCCCTCCGGGAATGCGGTCATACCTTTCATTATAATATATATATTATAACATGAATCGCCTGATTTGTCAAGTAATCAGGCGATTTTGGCGTTTTGCGTTTGCGTTTTGCATTTTGCATTTTGCATTCCCTCCGACATTATACGTTTCGGGGAAGCATATTATTCAGGCTGGCGAAAAGGTCTGTCAGACCTTCTGTGTGCAATCTTTTTTTATCTTGAGAGTCAGGCCATCGTATTTCTGCCCGTCAACCTCTCGTTCGCCCACTTCTCTGTCGCATTCCGCAAAACCGAGCTTTTCGGCACAGCGGAGCATACGGGCATTGCCCGACCATGTTTGTGTGTAAAGCTCGTCCACGCCGTTATCAAAGAAATAGTTCATAAAGGCACGGAGGGCGTTTGTTCCGATGCCGTTACCCCACACATCCGGCTCACAAATGCCAATGCCAACGGCGAGATAAACAGTCCGGCAGTCCTCGGCTTTTTTGACCCATTCGTAGTTTTCGTCAATGTCGTAGGAGCTGACCCAGCCAATGTGTCTGCCGTTCCATTCGATTTCAAACTTCCAACGGCGAGCATCATCGGGACGGTCTTTCACGGCTTCATAGTATTCCGTCCATTTTTTACGTTCGGTTTCTTCGCAAGTATCCTCTTTTTCCCAGGGAGCATCCCAGTTTTCCCATTCCCGCTCCACCGTGAACCAGCGCACATAGTCCTCGATGTCGGACTCGATCATATCGCGCAGGATAATGTTGTCAAATTCTATTTTCATCAGATATCCTCCACAAAATCCGATTTCTCTATTATCACTTCATGGCAATATATTCATCGTAATATGAATCGCCTGATTTGTCAAGCAATCAGGCGATTTTGGCATTTTTTATCCCCGATAGCATTATACCTGTCGCGGGCTCAGATAATTCATAACAATTTATTGGTCTGGATATAAACATCGCCGCTTCCGAGGGTAACGACGACGTCGCCCTCCGAGGCGTTTTGGAGCAGCCAATCGGAGATTTCCT
>CADAGD010000081.1 GCA_902787375.1 uncultured Eubacteriales bacterium | reverse complement strand
GGCTGGGAAGCCTTATGTGGAAAATACGAGCATCCGGAGGACAGTGATTTCTTCGTGGATGAGGTTTACATGAAGGAAGGCGAGCTTTATGCGAAGACGGTCGACGGTGACGACGAAATGGAATTCCGCCTCTATCCCATCGGCGAAAACAAGTTCGGCCGTAAAGCTGGGATGCTGGAGTTGACCTTCGGCGACGAATGTCTGATATACGACGATTATTCCTGCAAAAAGCTGTAAGCGGCCGACTTACAAATTCCCGTTTTGCGCTCACATAACATAGCGGTCATGCGTCCACGGCATGACCGCTTTTCAATATCGCCCTATTCGTCCTCGTCTGCATTGCTCGGTCTCTTAGTATTGATGTTAGGGTTGATTTGTTCACAAGTTTGCAGTATTATAGCTATGTGGTTTGAAGCAAATCTGGATATATTGGGGGAAGCATTTAGGTGATAGGATTATATTTAAGCGGAACCGGTAGCCCAAACAAATACTCCCTACCCAAGAACATTAGCAAAAATGCTTTTATGGAAACATTCAAGGCGTGAACGCAAACCTTGGCTCCCATTGCCAAGGGGAGCTGTCAGCCGAGCAAGGCGAGGATGACTGAGGGGTTGAAAGCAACTCAAAAATCAAGCGAGATATAGTAAAGCGACCCTTTCGTCTTTTCGGCATTCTGCATACTGCCTCAAAGCCACCTTCCCTTACGCAGGGAAGGTCGGGAGCGTGCAGCCCATCCGAACTCTGATAGTGTTGAAATGGCGGCCGGATGGAACCTCGTGGGCGGCTTGTACGAACAAACCGCCCCATTTGTTACATTTCTATTCCATTTCCCGTATTTCCTTATAGAGCTGTTTCATAATGCGTTTTTCGAGGCGGGAGATATAGCTTTGGGATATGCCGAGCAGATCGGCGACCTGTTTTTGGGTCAGCTCTGTACCGCCGTTCAGGCCGAACCTAAGCTCGACGATCCGGCGCTCTCTCGCGCCGAGGCGTCCCATCGCCTCATAGAGGAGCGTGCGGTCTATCTCATCCTCGATATTGCGTGAGACGAGATCATCGTCCGTGCCGAGTATATCCGAGAGGAGCAGCTCATTTCCATCCCAATCGACGTTCAGCGGCTCGTCAAGCGACACCTCGGCTCTCAGCCTGTTCGCCTTACGCAGATACATAAGTATCTCATTCTCGATACATCGGCTGGCGTATGTGGCGAGCTTTATGCTCTTTTCGCGCTTATAGGTGTTCACCGCCTTTATCAGCCCTATTGCGCCTATTGATATGAGGTCTTCAATGTTTATGCCCGTGTTCTCGAATTTACGCGCTATGTAAACCACAAGCCGCAGATTATGCTCTATCAGAGTGGTTTTGGCGTCGTCATCGCCCTCCGCAAGCCGTTTTAGCACCGCCGCCTCCTCGTCCTTATCGAGCGGCGGAGGGAGCGAGTCGCCCGTTCCGAGATAATCTATACTGCCGGATGCAGGCAGCCGACGGTACAGCTTCATCAGGAGCTTTAAAAAATTTCCAAGCATCAGATTCTCCTTGTTATTTATCATTCGGATGCGCTCCGCATAGGTGTTTTTTATTTGAATCCGCAAACTGCGGGAGGAACCACCGCCTCTGCGGAGAGCCTTTCATCCGTAAGCGCGACCATGCACTCCACCTCTCTGCCGTCCACGGAAATGCTGTCCGGCTGAAAGCACATAAGCCATGTCCTGCCCGCCGCCGTGGTGGTTGGGACGGGTATTTTGGCAAAACGCTTCAGCGCGGGGCATCGGACAATTACGACGCTCATGCCGCTGACGGGCTCCGCAAGGGTATTGCCCGTGTCTATGATGCCGTCGAAGCGGCGAAGTATGCCCTTATGCGCTATCAAAACACGGACTGATGTTTGCGCGGCAAGCCTTCTTCGCAGTATGCGGCGTATTGCCGACGGTATGAACGACATCAGCGCAAGCGATATGAGCATCGTCCTGAGCGTTATACCTCCCGATATGGAGCCGTTTTCAAAGCCTCCGCCGTCGATGAGCGCGAGCGCGAATGTCCCGCCGCCGACTATGAGCGTCGATACCAGCGTCGCGGACATGGCTATAATCAGGCCCCTCATGCCCTTGAAGGGTATCGCGGCGGATATCAGCGCGAGCATGGGCAGCCTCAACAGCGGACTTCCGAGCCACGGCAGCTTGTATGCGGCAAGGGCGGCTGTAAGCGCGGATATGAATGCCGCTCCTGTCTGCCTGTACAGCGGGGGGCGTACCGACAGCATCACCGCCGCAAGCCGCACAATAAGGAGGTTTAAAAGGAGGTTGTCAAGCAGAAAAATCTCAATGTACATATCCGCCCTCCTCCTTCATGGGATAGTCCCACAACCGAAAGTATAACTCCGAACCGTCGGACACGGTGTCGCTCCGGAGCGGAGAGAATTGTCTGATGGTGTAACTTTTAAATACGAATCGCTCACAGAATATGGATCATGTGCCTTGTATGTTTATATGTTTGCGTGAACAAACCATCCCCGCAAGCTGTGCGAGCCGCAGCGTGTCAGCGCGTTTGGGGCTTGTCGGCGTTCTCTGCCTCCCCTGAGCCAGGGGAGGTGGCGCGGCGCGGTAAAGCCGCCGCGACGGAGGGGTCGTTTCCCCTTATCCGGCTTGAGTTTTTGAAGCTGCTTGCAACCCCTCAGTCAACCTCGCTTTGCTCGGCTGACAGCTCCCCTTGACAATGGGAGCCAGTACTCTTTGTCATTCTTGTTGTATATGAGGGCTGTGGATGCTGGGTTCTTTTGCAAAAAGTCGTTGCAAATCAGGCGTGAAAGTAGTCAAGCAATCTGCCTCCCCTGAGCCAGGGGAGGTGGCGCGGCGCGGTAAAGCCGCCGCGACGGAGGGGTCGTTTCCCC
>CADAGD010000080.1 GCA_902787375.1 uncultured Eubacteriales bacterium | reverse complement strand
ATTTTTTGAAAAACGGCAGGGTAGAACAGCAAAAATCGATTGAAAGCTATATGCTTTAATTCGGCTCATTCCCAAGACGTTAATTAATCATTGTCTACTTTAAAGGAGGGATTGCTATGGAACTTATATTGGCAAGCGCATCCGAAAGAAGGAGCAGCCTAATGCGCATGTGCGGATATGATTTTACGGTCATACCGTCGTCTGCGGATGAGCATATAAGCGAGAATAATCCGTCGCGGCTTGTTGAAAGCCTTTCGCTCATAAAGGCAAGGACGGTATTCGATTCGCTGGATGCGGACAGGAGAAAAAACGCCGTCGTGATAGGCTCCGATACGGTGGTCACGCTCGACGGCAGGATAATAGGCAAGCCGGCTTCGGAGGATGAAGCGCGCGCCATGCTGAGAATGGAGAGCGGCAGAGAGAACAGGGTGTACACAGGACTTGCGATAGTCGGAATGGACGGCAATGTCGAGTCGGTCTGCTCGGATATGGCAAGCGTGTTCTTTACGGAATTGACCGACGACGAGATAGGAGCCTATGTGAAAACGGGGGAGCCTATGGATAAAGCGGGAGCGTACGGCATACAGGGCTGCTTTTCGATGTTCATTGAGCGCATAGAGGGCAGTTATTTTACCGTTGTGGGACTGCCGCTGCATCTTTTATACAGGGAGCTTAAACGCATAGGAGTGACGCCGAAGGAGCTATTCTGCGAGAAAGCGTACGCGCCGTGATAGACGCGGAATTTCGATAAATCAAGCAAGATGTGCCGCCCCACGCGAGGTATATCCGTGTAATTACCGGAAGATGGCACGGTAGAGCAGTTGAGATTGGTTGAAAGCCATATGCTTTTAAACCGGCACTTTCCCGGAGCGTTAGTTAATCGTTGTCTGCTTAATGCCCTTTTCGCCCCTTTTCGCCAAACAAAGCTTAACAGAATATGTAAACCTCCGCGCATTTTGGGAATACTTATAGTAATACCAACTCAGGTCTAAACCGAAATGAGCGGAGGTTTGTTATGTTTGAAACTGTGATAGCTGCGGATATAGGCTCCGAGAACACAAGGGTGGCGTCGAGGTCGTCCATATCCAAAAACGAAACAAGGGCGGCTATAGACCCGGATGATTCAAGCCGCGTGCTTGCCGTCGGCAATGCCGGAAAAAAGCTTTTGGGAGCGTCGGAAGCGTTCCCCGTGCGCGGAGGCATAGCCGATATAACCCTTACCGCGCTCATGCTGAGAAGATTCGCCCTTGAGATAATGGGCAGACGCTCGCTGATAGGAATGACCGCCTATATCGCGCAGCCGGCAAAGGCGTCCGGAATAGAAAAGTCCGCGCTTATGGAGGTGGGAAGCGAGGCGGGATTCAGACGGGTTAAGCTCGTGGATGCGCTTGTGGCAGGCGCGGAGGGCGCGGGAGTTGATATTGGCACGCGCTCCGCGAGTATGATAGTCGATATAGGAAGGGAGAGTCTCAATACGGCCGTTTTCGCCAACGGAGGAGTAATACATGAGAGCATGTCGCGTGTGGGAAGCGCGATGGTGGATAAACACATAATGGCATATTTTGCCGAGGAGCATCACCTGCTCATAACGTCAAGGGCGGCGGAAAAGCTCAAGCGAAGCCTTGATAAGCCCATGCTCCAAGTGGGCTGCCGCAGCTCGCTGACGGGGCTTCCGACGACTAAGGAGGTGCGTTCATCCGTGCTGCGTGAGGCGGCGGAGTTTACGATCAACTCAATGTGCGTCGAGATAGCCTCCGCTATAAACGCCTCACCGCCCGACGCGGCAGGCGATCTCGTTGAAAACGGCATAGTGCTGATAGGCGGCGGGGCGAATCAGTATGGGCTTGCCGATACGCTTGAGAAAAAGCTGCATATACCCGTATGTACTGCCGCAAACGCGGACGCTGCGGTTATTTTGGGTATGCAGCAGATGATGCGCGGCAGCGCGATAAACAAATACGCCGCCGCTGTGAATGAGTAAAAGGAATAAAAAAGGCTCGGCGGAACAATTTGAATTCCGCCAAGCCCCGATTCTATTTGTGCCGATTTTACAGATCTATAACGTGGCTCTCATCCCATGTGTGGGGTTCCTTCTCGACTGAGCCGTGACCTATGCTTATTGCGATGCTGAACTCATAGCCATCGGGGAACCCGAACTCCTTTTTGGCGGCGTCGCCGGAGGGGGAATTGAAGGCCGAAGCGGGCATACCGAGTATGACGCTCTCAAGTCCCATAGACTTGGCGGCAATGGCAAGATTTTCAACGGCAATTCCTGCGTCAACGGGAGCAAAATGCGAGGGCTTTGAGCAGATAATAACGACGAGCGGTGCGCCGTATGTAACCTTTCCGCCGCGTGATTTCATGCGCTCAATGAACGCCTCGTTGCCGGAGGCAAGCACGCCCTCGAATATCGCCTTCTCAAGACGCTCAAGCATGGCGTCGCTTGTGACGAATATGAAACGCTGCTCCTGACGGTTCATTGCCGTGGGAGAGGCGAGAGCCGCCTTCTTCAAAAGGGCTATCTCGTCTGACGTCAGCTTTTGATCGCTGTAGCCTCTTATGCTGCTTCTTGAAAGAATCATTTTCAAAACATCATTTTCCATTTTAAAACAACCTCCTGCTCATTTAAAAGCTTTTACCAATAATACCATATACTATTTGATAAGTAAATATAAAATTCCAAAAAATCCCTCTTATGCGGATGCCCAAAACACGCAAACTAATACGGGAGAAAAAAAGAGAGGAGGTTCATAATATGAAGGTTATAGGCTTTGCGACGGGAATGGTGCTTGGCATGACTGCGGCGACTATGGCTGTTACGACGATGTATCCGAGCGTTGGCAAAAAGATGAAACGCGACGGCAAGAGGATATGGAAAAATATGACGTCGATGGTCTGACGTGTATATTGGCTTAGGCACAACAGTAAATGCTGATTAAATCAGAAAGCTCTGATAGCATTGATATTGCGACCAAAGGGAGCCGCGCGCGTGTAGTGTTAAGAAATCGCAACGGTGTTGCGATTTTAACGGAACGCCGAAGCAGCTATGCTGCGAGGGAAGCGTACGCGCCGCACCGAACTTGGTT
>CADAGD010000079.1:3313-6164 GCA_902787375.1 uncultured Eubacteriales bacterium | reverse complement strand
TCTTTCCGCGAAAATGGCGGTTCTTGCCCTCGGTCACGAACCGGTGATTGCTTGATTGCTTTCTTTTGAAGGGTGGACATTTAAAGTTGCAATTTTCAATCTTGAATCTGAATACATTTTATGCTTGACAAATTCGGTTTACCGTGATAAACTAAACGTGCGGTTTATCCGGATAAACTGGAGAAGGGAGATGCTGTTTATGAATGATATAGAGCTTGGCACGGTTCAGGAAAAGTTTGCGGATATAGTATGGGAGAATGAGCCTATAAGCTCAGGGGAGCTTGTGAAGATATGCGAGAGGGAGTTAAACTGGAAAAAGCCAACGACATATACGGTATTGCGCAAGCTTTGTGAAAAGGGGTTGTTGAAGAATTCCGGTGGTGCTGTAACAACATTGATATCCCGCGAGAATTTCTATGCGGCAAAGAGCAAGCAGGTGGTCGAGGAGTCGTTCAACGGTTCGCTGCCTGCGTTCATAGCCGCGTTCATATCGCACGGAAAGCTTTCCGACGGGGAAATAGATGAGATACAGGGCATGATAGACACATTCAGAAAAGGGGTGTGAATATGGATTCCGTGTTCTTAAAGATAATCAATATGAGCATAACGGCAAGCTGGCTGATACTTGCTGTAATGCTGATACGAAAGATTTTGAAAAAAGCACCGAAGTGGATAGCCTGTGTATTATGGGTGCTTGTCGCCATTCGGCTTGTGCTGCCCATATCGTTTCAGAGTGAGTTGAGCGTGGTTCCGAGCAGCGAAACCATTCCGAGCGATATAGCGTTATCGGACGCACCTGCCATTAATTCGGGAATCTATTATGTAAACAGTATGGTGAATCCGATGCTTGAGGAAAGCTTTGCTCCTAATGTTTCCTCAAGCGCAAATCCGATGCAGCTAATCGTATCAATAGCATCGACCCTGTGGCTCGTGGGTATGGCGGCACTTCTGATTTACGCGCTTTACAGCTATATAAGGCTCAGGAAAACCGTGAGGGCGTCAATACCCTTATCGGGAAACATAATGGCGTGCGATGATGTAAAGACGCCGTTCATACTTGGCATATTCAAGCCACGAATATATGTGCCGACGTCTGTAAGCGGCAGAACGCTTGAACACGTTATCGCCCATGAAACCGCACACATAAAGCGTCGGGATCATTGGTGGAAGCCGCTGGGATACATCATTCTTACCGTGTACTGGTTCAATCCGCTGTGCTGGGTGGCGTATTATATGCTCTGCCGTGATATAGAGATGGCGTGCGACGAGAAGGTAGTGCGCGGTTTGGAGCGGGACGATGTTGCCGATTACTCACAGGCACTCCTTGATTGCAGCAACACAAGAAGGTTTATATCCGCCTGCCCCGTTGCGTTTGGAGAGGTGGGGGTGAAGCAGAGAATAAAGAGGGCTTTGAGCTATAAAAAACCCGCGTTCTGGATAATAATAATCGGAGCTGTCGCCTGCGCGGTGCTTGCGGTCTTTCTGATGACCGATCCGCATACCTCGACAAAGCTCGATGAAAAGCTTGCGATCTCGATGGATATGGCGATCGCAGGACACTATAAGCCCGGTACGGATGGCGGATTTGTTGCGGGTGCATACGATGTCTTGGATGTGGAAAAGGATTCAGGAAGAACTACTGTGTATGCATGGGTGAGATTCTCCGAATACACCTTCGACGGAAACATAATAAAAGAAGAATGGGGACTCCAGAACCCCGCGGCGATAACATTTGATACATCTAAGGAGGGGGATTACTCCTCGTATGATAAAATAGAGTTCTGGGAGCCGCATGAAAGCAGGAACTATGAAGAACATGTCAAGTCAAAGTTTCCCGCTTCAACATGGAAAAGAGTGCTTTATAATGAAAAAGCGGAGGAAATGGAGGAAAAATGCCTGAAAGCGGCGCAGGATTATTTTTCCGAAAAGCTGAATGCTGATACGTTAAAGCTCACCGCAATAGTAGAATTATATGAGGATGGGAAGCTTGCGGTCAACCCGGTATCCATGATAAACGGAGTGACGATCCCATCAAACGAAACGATTTTTGTCAGCACCGACAACGTATTTTTGATGCCGAATATAAACGATGTGGTGAAAATCGAATACAGGGATGGCATAATAACATACATGAAGCCTGAAATAAACGATGTCGTGTCCATGGAGGTGCTTATGTCGGGAGAGCCGAATAATATGGGAATTGATGAATTGCGGGCGAAGCATCCTGAGTTTTTCGGGCTGCCGACCGAAAAAGGGCTTGAGGTATATGTCTGGCAGATGGCGCCAGCATCCTACACGTTCGCCCTGATGCCCGTTACCGAGAATGAAAAGACATTCGACGAGCTAATTAAGATGGGCTTAAACGGCGGTGTTTCGGCTTCGGAAATGAGATTGATACTCTCTGCATATGATGTTCCCGAAAGCAAAGTCTTCATAATACCGTATCAGAATCCGATTTCAAGCTACGTTGGTGAACATGACGATAGCTATGTTGATAACATAAGAAAAATGCTCTTTACGGAGCATGGCGTAAAAACGAGGATGGCGTTTGCCGGCTGGACAGATAACACAAGCGTTTTTTCGGGAGCCGTAAATGCGCAGAAGGTTATAAAGAGCGGGGGAGAGCATCTGCCTGTTTACCGATTCGAGAATGCGGAGGAGCTGAAAGCGTTCAGAACCGAATACTATACTGTACTTACAATGGACAGGGGATGGGATGAGGTTCCGTCCTTCGATGAAGTCGCAGCGGAGTATGATGATTCGTTCTTTTCGGATAACGACCTGCTGCTGATATATGTGCCGTTTGCGCAGAGCTGCACTTACAGGTTTTATCATCGACCAGAGGAACTGC
>CADAGD010000079.1:0-3307 GCA_902787375.1 uncultured Eubacteriales bacterium | reverse complement strand
GTTTATATTCGTCGAGGTGAGCAGGGAGGACATGAAGAACTGCAAATCGTTCGACGCAATATTTGAAAGTCCGCAATAGTCGCTGAAGCTTTACAATTAAACTGCCGAATATGCGGTTACGCTTGCATTCGGCAGTTTTTTATTATTAGCCAACATTGGAATTTCATATGTATATAAACGACGATTGCTTATAATAGTATACTATATTTTATTTGAAAATAATGCGAAAAATGGTTATTTTTTGGTTTTTTTGCTCTGGACAAATGGTATAAACTATGTTATATTGTATTTGTGCCAAATGCGCAAATACAGGGTATATGCCCGGAATAAGGAGAACCAAATGAAGAAAATTCTATGTGTACTGCTTGTGCTGATAATGGTATGTGCAACAATGCCTGTCAGCTTTGCGAAGTCGGAAAGTGAAGCGGCTGAGCCCGTGAACTCCGAAGCAATAAGGACGACAGAAAATGATTCAAGCATCAACACAGATGAGATTGTGAAAGTAATGGTAAGATTGAAGGATGAGCCCGTTGCTTCAAAGGTGGCTGATGTCAATTCGGCGGAAGCAAGAAAGCTTGCCGACAATCTCAAGTCCAAGCAGCAGACCGTACTCAATGAGATATCGAGGATGATGTCTACCGCAAAAAAACTGAATGCAAGATTCAGCTTTACAACACTTTATAACGGTTTCTCTATTGAGGTTCCGATGAAGCTCATCGAAAAGATAAACGAGCTTCCTGAAGTAGAGAGGGCATATATTGCTCCCGAATACAGCGCACCTGATCCCATAGCCACAGAGCCCGACAGGCTTTCAACATCCGTTGGCTATATCAATGCGGACGACGCTTGGAACGCCGGTTATTCCGGAAAGGGAACGGTCATTGCGATCGTTGACTCCGGCGCGGTCGTTGCGCATAACGCATTTAAAACAGCTCCCGAATCTCCCAAGTTCACATCCAATTCCATATCAAACATATTGAGAAACAACAATATGCAGGCCGAAGACCTCTATTCCGGCACGGTTTCCGCAAACAATGTCTATTACAGCCAGAAGATACCTTTCAAATTTGACTATGCGCAGAAGGATTTCGACGTTTCCCATTATGATTGCGGAACGGATCACGGCTCCCATGTCGCAGGTATTGCCGCGGGCAATTATTCCGGCAGCAATTACACAGGCGTTGCCAAGGATGCTCAGCTCGTCATAATGAAGGTCTTTGAAAGTGGCGGTCGTTGTCAGTGGGATACAGTGCTTGCCGCTCTTGAGGATTGTGTTTGTCTCGGCGTTGACGCCGTAAACATGAGCTTGGGCGCAGCATGCGGCTTTACCTCTGACGATCCCTATACGTCTGATGTTTACTCCATGCTTGTTGACCATGGCATAAACATCGCTGTTGCCGCAGGTAACGACGGTTCGGGCAACGGAACTCAGTATTATGGCTCCAGCTACAGCTCCTATACGCTTGCCATGAATCCCGATAACGGTTTGGCAGGCACACCCTCCACATATACGGAGTCGCTTTGTGTAGCTTGTTCTCAGAAGAGCTCCTCCAACATGGTCTACTTCTCCTGCCACGGCCCGACACCCGACCTCAAGCTCAAGCCTGAGATCGCCGCTCCCGGCTACAACATCTATTCCGCGAGGGATACCAACCTCACCGGTTCGACCACAACATACGGTCAGATGTCCGGTACATCCATGAGTTCTCCCCATATCGCGGGCGGTATGGCGATTCTTACAAATTATGTTAATGAAAAATGGCCCACACTTGCAGGCAGGAATAAGGTCGATATGGTCAACCGCCTCCTGATGTGTACCTCCAACCCGATAGCCTCCACAAGCCCCCGTGCGCAGGGCGCAGGTATTGTTGACTTGCAGAAGGCTATAACCACAAAGGCATATATCACGGTTGACGGCTGTGCGCGCCCCAAGCTTGAGCTTGGCGATGATCCCGCGAAGAACGGCGTATATACGCTTTCGTTCAATGTTGTCAACTTCAGCAATACCTCTCTGAGCTATAACGTGAATCCCACGATTCTCACCGAGAACGCGACCGCGATAACGATGAACGGTCAGAACACCTACAGGTTCTCAAATTCCTATAGGAACATCACCTCGGATTGTACGATTACAGGGCAGACAAGCATAACCGTTCCCGCCAACAGCACAAAGAAGGTTACGCTTACCGTAAGGCTGAGCGATTCGATAAAGAATACACTCAACAGCCAGTTCAAAAACGGAATTTACATCGACGGCTATGTCGTTCTTGACGGCACGGTAGACCTGACGATTCCCTTCCTCGCTTTCTATGGCAACTGGAACCAGGCTTCTGTTTTCGATCGTTATTCCTACATAGATGCTATTCAGGGCGTCAATCACTTCAACATCCATAATGACAACTATCAGACCCAGATTGGAGCCAAGATAAGCAGCTATTCATACTCCCTCTTCGGAGTTAACCCCTATATCAGCACCAACGATTGGTTTGCCGATCGCTGCACACTCTCTCCCAACGGCGATAAGTATTATGACCAGATAGACAGGGTTGTCTATACTCTGATACGAAACGCGGGCGAAGGCGGTATAGAGATTTATAACGAGAATAATCCCTCGAATGTTTATAAATCCGTTGATTTGAACTATATGCCGAAGGCATGGAACTATCATAACGGCGACTATACGGCACCCTTCTATCACACCTCGGATCAGACGGCATACTACTTCTCTTCCTGGGCTCCCACGGGCCTTGCCGAGGGAACGCATATCGTGTTCAAGCTTTATCATTATCTTGATTATCCCGGCTTTACTCCCGATCAGAATGAGTGCAGCGAAATAGTTCTTCCGATGACTGTTGATACCACCGCTCCGCAGGTAACGGCGTCGAACCTCTCGAACGGCACGCTCAATGTAAGCGTTAAGGATAATCACTATGCGGCTTGGATAGGCGTTTATTCCAATGCCTCATGCACAAACCTCATAGCCGAAAGAGCGATTACGGAGTATACAAGGGGCGCGACGACGAACCTCACAATCCCGGTAGGCAATTATTCCACGGTCTATGTCAAGGTTGGCGACTACGGACGCAATACCTCCAGCGCAATAACAATCAATGCCTCGACAACACCTAACCCCACAGCTACCCCGACGCCCGTTCCCACATCCGGCCCGTCTTCCGGTTCGTTCGTTCTTGTTGACGGCCCGGCGATCGGCGGACAGTACATAATCGCATCCGGCAACTATGCCGTCGGCAACAACGTATACTCGAACAACCATTATCTGACGGCTTATAACATCACGGTAAATTCC
>CADAGD010000078.1 GCA_902787375.1 uncultured Eubacteriales bacterium | reverse complement strand
TCTGTTTGACTTTTTTCATCATGCTTTCACCTGCCGAAAAGTATATTTAAAAAAGTTTGAAAAAGAGGGTTGACAAACGCGGTCTAAAGATGTAGAATAGCACCGTTCTACAAGAGTAGACTGCATTGTGGAATGAAACGGGAGAATCCCGAAAATAAAACCGAAAGAAGGAAAATATAATGAAAAAGTTTATGTCAACCCTGCTCTGTGCCGCAATGGCGGCTGTTATGATGTTCTCGGCTAACATCGTAAGCGCATCCTCCGCCGTACCTGAAGGCTATGCCGAAACGGATTATGTCAAAGCCCGTACCTTCCTGGAAACGAAGGATGAGAACGGCGTAACCAACGGTGAAAAGGTCGGCGCAAAGCTCCTTGAGTGTTTCGGCTCCGATGAGGACGACGAGTACAGCTACAAGCGACTCGACATCGACGACCCGGCGACATGGGCATACTACTATATGGAAGGCTCCTCCGAGGGCTTCAACTGGAACAAAATGCCCTCCGAACTTTACGACGGAGAAGGTGAGAGGAGCATAGACGCCATAATGCTCGACGGCGACGGCGTTGTGGGAAATCTCGACGCAAGCGGAATGAAGGAGCTTTACTTCCTCAGCATAACGGATAACTCCGTATCCTCCCTGAATGTCGAAGGCTGCGATAATCTCAGATGCCTGTTTGTCCGCGATACGCTCATAAAGAGCATCAAGTGGAACGACGCGAAGGACGATGTTTCGATAGTCCTCAATTCCGACGGCGAAGGCTATGTGGAGATATACGCAAACCACAGCTACGGAACAGGCGACGAGGAGGCACCCTACACATGGATGATCGACGCGCGTCCTGCCGATGAAAGCAAAGTGTTCGTCGGCTGGTACGATGAGAACGGCAAGCTTGTGAGCGACAAAGCCTGTTATGAGTTTTACACCAATACAGCTCTCATAGATCCCGATGGTTGTATGCCCCCCTATGGCGAGCATCTGAATCTCACAGCCCGCTTTGAAAAGGCTTCGGAGCCTGCCGTAACCGACGCTCCTGCCGCGACAACCGCTCCCGTGACTCCCGGTGTGCCGAGGACGGGTTCGGAAAGCATCTGGATAATCGGCGCGGTTGTGATCCTCGGCGGTGTGTTCGCAGCCGTTATGGCGGGCAGAAAGAGCAAAGCCGACGCCAAGTAACGCGATAGAATAAATAAAAACAAGCGTGGTTCAAACGAATCATGCTTGTTTTTAATAAAAGCGTATTTAATGCTTAGCTTTACTCCGACAGCCTGTTTAAAAGCCCGTCCGAGCTTATGAGACTTGAAACGGAGGAGGCGTGTATACGGATGGAAATGGCTCCCGCGTCATATGTACACAGCTCATATTCACGGAACATCAGGTCTATGCCGCCGGAGCGGAATGAAAACATTGTGGTATCATCTATCTCAGGCAGGTTCGCTATCAGGGTCAGGTTGTTGGCTTCCATGTATTTTTCAACCATCTCGCTGAGCTTTTCAAACGGATGGCTGCCCGTGCCGAAGCAATCGGATAAACGGACGCGCTTGCCGGTATCGCAATCGAAATCGGCTAAGGAATTATACATAAGCTCGCCCGTGTCGGACATGTAGATCATATTGACGGAGAGCAGACCGTATCGGTTGAACTCGATATCGTAGTCGATACTGCCGCCGTTGGGTTCGCATTCCTCCGCAAACTCAACGAACGCCTTGTTGACGTTCATGTTGAGAAGCGACATGCCGCTGTCGCATATATAAGGATAATTAACGGGGCATCCGTTTTCCTCCATGTGCTTGGAGGTGAGCGTCAGCGGATAGCGTATCGGGGCGGCTGCGGATTCGTCATCTATCACGGGCAGGTCGCGCATGGCGGCGCGAACCCTTTCGGAGTCCTCACGCTTTATCGAGCATGAGCAAAAAAGTATGTAAAGGACACAGAGCAGAAGCGCGGCAAGCATCTGCGCGTATGCTCTTTTTTTGCCCCGGCAGCTCATTTTACCACCATCAGCTCGGTATTCTCGATGGCCTTTTCGATCATCTCCGTGAAGTCAACCGCCGCCTCGCTTGCGCGAAGCTCCTCAAGCTTGGGCTTGGTCACGGGATGCTTGGGAACGAATACCGTGCAGCAGTCCTCATAGGGAAGTATGCTCGTTTCATATGTGCCTATCCTGTGAGCGATGTCCATTATCTCATCCTTGTCAAAGCCTATGAGAGGACGGAACACGGGCATTGATACGGCGTCGTTCGTAACGCAGAGCGCCTCAAGCGTCTGGCTTGCGACCTGTCCGAGCGACTCGCCCGTTATGAGTGCCTGCGCACCCTCGCTTATCGCTATGCGCTCGGCTATCTTCATCATAAGGCGGCGCATGAGTACGGTCGTTTCCTTTTCGGGGCATTTCTCGTATATGGTCATTTGAATATCCGTGAACGGAACAAGATGGAGCCGTATCTCGCCCGCGTATCTTGACACGAGCTTTGTAAGCTCCACGACCTTGTCGCGTGCGCGTTCGCTTGTGTACGGATAGGAGTAGAAATGCACGGCGGAGAGAGTAAGTCCGCGCTTTGCCATCATGTATCCCGCGACGGGGCTGTCAATACCGCCCGAAATGAGCAGGGAAGCCTTGCCTGCCGTGCCCGTGGGCATACCGTTCGCACCGGGTATCTCATCGCAGTAGATGTATGCCATGTCGCGTATCTCGACGGAAAGCTTTATCTGCGGCTTATGAACATCGACATGAAGCTCAGGGAAGCGGTCGAGAACCCTGCCGCCAAGCTCCTTGTTTATGGTATCGCTGTTGTAGATATAGTGCTTGTCCGACCTGCGTGCAAGCACCTTGAAGGAAACGTCGCGTCCCGTTTCGTCAAGACGCTTCTCCATCAAATCGAGTGCCGCGGCAACGACGGTTTCCCAATCCTTTTCAACAGCCACGGCGGGGCTTACGGAATGTATGCCGAAAACCCTTGTCAGGCGATCGGTGGCTTCGGGAAAGCTTTCCTCGGATATGTTTCGGACATATATGCGCCCATGCTCACGCTCGATTTTGGGACTCATGCCGCGCAGGGCGCGCTTCATGTTATCGACAAGCGCACGCTCAAAATAGGGTCTGTTCAGCCCCTTCAGATGTATTTCGGTGTATCTTACAAGAAGTACCTGTTCCATTATTATTCCTCCCGGATGTGGTAATATGTCATGTGCGCCGTCCGGAAGGCTCATCCGGACGGCAGTATTTTTATGGATACAGCGGCTTTTTAACGCCTTCAGATTACGGACAAAGTCTGCTTTCCTTGGCTTCCCCTTTGAGGGGAAGCTGTCAGACGAAGTCTGACTGATGAGGTGGAAACAATGGCGTTATCAAAAAAACT
>CADAGD010000077.1 GCA_902787375.1 uncultured Eubacteriales bacterium | reverse complement strand
TTGGTGCAAATCAGGCAGGAAAGCAAACAAGTCAACTGCCTCCCCTGCGTAAGGGGAGGTGGATTGGAGGGCTTCAGCCCTCCAAGACGGAAGGGTCGTTTTCCTCATCCCGCTTGAGCTTTCAAGCTGATTTCAACCCCTCACAGGGGAAGGCAGGTATTTCCGGCGCATTTGGGGTTTGTCGGCGGTCTGCCATACACGTTAACCGGCGTTTACATAACCTGCAAAACCGTTTGAGATACTCGGAAAAAAATGAAAGAAAGGCAATCAGATGAAAAAGACTTGGACAAAGCTGTTCACGGCATTGACGCTCGTCACGGTGACGATATTGACGGTCATAGTCTCCGGCTGCGCGTCGGGAAACACGTCGGACGCGAAGCGTTACGATAACAGCATCAACTATTTCTACGCGGACGCGGAGGGCAGAACCCATTTTATGGTGAATGACGTCCTGCTCGACGACAGCATAAAGGGAACCGTTGAAGCCTTCATTTCCTGCGATGGAAGCGTCGGCTTGGCGCGTGCCGGCACGGGGCTTTTCAAAATAGACGGAAGCGGCATATCGAAGCTGTACCCGGCGGGAGTGCAGCGGGCATTGCTCTCTCAGGACAACAATACAGCCGTGTTCACGACCGCGACCGAGGTTCACATATACGACCTCCGCACGGGCGAACTTAATGACGTGAAGCCCGAAGGCGCGGCAAGCATACCGTCGATCGTCATATCGCCGTCGGGAAACAGCGTCGGCTTCACTGTAAAGGACGCCTCCGGCAGCTTTACCGCCTATGCTTATGAGGCGGGCGAGAGCCGCAAGCTTGCCGAAAACGCCTTCATAGCGGGCATATCCGATGGCGCGAAACGCTTCTATTACGTTCGTCCCGACGACGCCTCTCTGATGTATGTATCCGGCTCCTCGTCAAGGGAGATTTGCAAAGCCGTATCCTCCCAGATCGAATTCAACCGCGACCTCACCGAAGCCCTCTTTGACATTGACGGCTCCACATATTACAGCATCAACGGCAGCGAAGCCAAGCCCCTCATAGAGGGCGCGTCCGTCTGCTCCACGAACGCCGAGTGCCGCTCCACGCAGGGAGGCGACATCTGCCAAATTGACGTCCTGGACTGCGCGACGCTGTTCAACTGCGTTTTCTACAGCTCGCTGACGTCCTCATCCGACGGCAGAACCGCCTATAACCTCTGGTATGTGGACGGCGGCAGGCATACGACAGCCCTCGTCAAGGGCGCGTCCCAATTCCGCATATTGGATGATAAGAGCCGCATCGCCTGCCTTGTGGACGGCACGGTGTATCTGATGAACTCGAAGCATCCCGGCGATAGAGAGCAAATGGCGCAGAACGTCTACAGCTTCAACGTCACTCCCGATGGCAAAAGCTTCTATTATATTGGCGTTGACCTCGGTCTTTATTATAATCAGGACAGCAATGAGCCCAAGCTCATAGCCCCGAATGCCGTCTATTCGCTCCTTACTCCCGAAGGTAAATGCCTCTTTATTTCCGATTTCTCCGATACGGGCAAGCTCCATCTCGCCGACGGCGATTCTCCCGTAACCGATATTGCCGAAAACGTCGCCCATATCGAGGTCATGCCCCATGTCTGCTTCTATTATTCGGGTATGTACAATAACGGCTCCCATGACGTCTATGACGTCTTCTCCTCCGCCGATGGCTTGAGCTTTGAAAAATCCGTCGCCGGCGCGTATATGAATAACGGCGATTGATGAATACTTTTGCATAATGGGGTACGGGTTGTTTGCGCAAGCCGTACCCTGTGTTTCCACCCAGAATACTACTAAGGAGATGCTAATTAACTCAACACCGTATCCCGCAGCAAACGAGTGCAAGTCGAGCAGGAAAGCAGACAAGCAATCTGCCTCCCCTGTGCAAGGGGAGGTGGCGCGGCTGGCTTCCGCCGCCGCGCCGGAGGGGTTGTTTTCCTTTGTCGCGCTGAGTTTTTTGAGCTGCTTACAACCCCTCAGACGCACTCGCTTTGTTCGTGCGCCAGCTCCCCTTGCACAGGGGAGCCGAGGTTTGAGTTCTGCCCTTGATTGCTTTCCTCTACCGCGCTTAAGTTTTTTCGTGCTGATTTTCGACCCTTCAGTCGGCTTTGCTGACAGCTCCTCTTGCGCGGTGGAATCAAACAAATTTGTAATCTTCATTGCGTATGGGATTCAGTACATGTAATCCGTGGTATTTCGCAATTCCTCTTACAGGCAAATAATCGACACAGGGAAGCATACCCTGTGTTTTATCCCGATTATATACTTCAATAAAGACCCTTGTTCCGCAACACTTTATATGATAATATTATAGGGTTATAAAAGTCGAAAGAGGTTTCTTGTGGAAAAGAAGACGAAAGAGAACAAGATGGCGGTAATGCCGATAGGCAGGCTGTTATTCAACATGTCGCTGCCGATGGTCATATCGATGCTGGTGCAGGCGTTATACAACGTAGTTGACAGCGCGTTCATAGCGAAGCTCACGGACTCCATAAGCGCGAACGGCGTAAACAACGCGCAGACGGCGGTGGGGCTTGCGTATCCGATACAGTTTTTGATGTTCTCCGTAGCGATAGGTACTGCGGTGGGCATGAACTCGCTTATGAGCAGGCGTCTTGGCGAGAGGCGTTTTGATGAAGCGAACTCGGCGGCATCGAACGGAATATTCCTTGAGCTGATATCCGCCGTGGTTTTCGTCATACTCGGATTAACGCTCATCGGGCCGTTCATGAGCATATTCACGAGCGACGCCGCGGTATACGACCTCGGAATTACCTATTTAAGAATATGTATGGTATTCGGTCTTGGAGTATTCATCCACATGGGCTTTGACCGCATACTTCAATCCATGGGCAAGACGACGCTGTCCATGCTCGCTCAGCTTGCGGGAGCTATCACGAACATAGTGCTTGATCCCATTATGATATTCGGTCTTTGGGGGTTCCCGCACCTTGGCATCGCCGGAGCCGCCATAGCGACCGTTCTCGGTCAATGGGTGAGCATGATAATCGCCATGCTCTTTGTGCTGAAGGGAGAGCATGAGGTCACGGTTTCATTCAAGGGCTTCCATCCCAACGGCAATTCAATAAGGGAGATTTACAGAGTGGGTCTGCCCGCGATAATAATGCAGGGCATCGGCTCCGTTATGAACACGGGCATGAACTTCATACTGTCAAGATTCCTGACGGACGGCATGGGCGTCGCCATAATGTCCGTATACTATAAGATGCAGTCTCTCGTTTTCATGCCGCTCTTCGGCATAACGAACGCCTCCATGTCAATAATGGCATTCAATTACGGTGCGAAGAACTACAACCGTCTTATGTCGGCATGGAAAAAGACCGTCATGGTCTGCGTTCTGCTGATGGTATTAGGCATGATACTGTTCCAAATATTCCCCAAGCAGATAGTATCCGTATTCGATTCCAACGGCGCGATAACCGACGCGGGTGTAAACGCCTTCCGAACCATATCCATAACATTCCCGATAGCCGCCGTATGTATCACCATGAGTACGCTCTTTCAGGCGACGGGCAAGGGCTTTTACAGCATGATGGTATCGCTCATGCGTCAGCTTGTCGCGCTGCTGCCCTCCGCGGCGATACTCGCTCTCACGACGCACAGTCTTGACGCGGTATGGTGGTCGTTTATAATCGCGGAAACGGTATCGCTTGCCATAAGCTCAATGTATATGACGAAGCTCTATCGCAACGAGCTTTCGGCGATAAAGAACGCTTAGGTAAATGCTGATTAAATCAGAAAGCTCTGATAGTATTGATATTGCGACCAAAGGGAGCCGCGCGAGCGTGCAGTGTTTAGGAATCGCAACAGTGTTGCGATTTTAACGGAACGCCGAAGCAGCTATGCTGCGAGGGAAGCGCACGCGCCGCACCGAACTTGGTTAAGCAATTACTCAATGCAACCCTCAG
>CADAGD010000076.1 GCA_902787375.1 uncultured Eubacteriales bacterium | reverse complement strand
CCAGCTTCTCCAACTGGGTATGGAATTCCTCCGCGCATACTCTCACACATGCGTATAGCTCCTACACCAAGTATGCTACCTTCATGCCCACGGTAGGCAGCTACTCCAACTTCTGCTATGCGCCCACAACTCTTAACTCCACCTATGGTTATGTGCAGCTTTATAAGCTGGGCAACATATGATTGGAGGAAAATAACTGACTGATTCAAAGGCATTCCGGCTAAAGTCCGGAATGCCTTTTGCGACCTTACTGTTAAATGGAGCGGCAATAAACCAATGGAAAACGTGAAAGAGCGTGGAGCCCTCTTTCAACGCAAAAGTTAAGATAATATGTCTATACTATGTCAGGAGGTGTTGAAAATATAGAAAGATGATGTTATAATAGAAGGACGATAGGAAAATGTGATTTTGAAAACCAAGAACTATAGTGAACGGTAGATAAGGGGGATAACATGAAAAAGCTACTGAGTATTATTCTTGTGTTAGTGATGATAATGGCTATGGTACCTGCAGCCGCATTACAGTCCGATTTTCAGATGGAGGGTTCGGAAAATCCTGAATCCGATGCAGTATTTGACGATGGAAAAGAAGAGATTGGAGCAAATGATATCGTAACTTTCATGGTCAAGCTTAAAGACAAGCCCGTTGCCGCTGTTGTAAGGAACATCAATTCCGCTGCGGCAAAAAAGAAAACAGCCGAATTAAGCGTAAAGCAGAATGATATAGAAAACAGAATAAAGGCCCTTTGCGATGATGGGGACAAGGTCGAGGTAACAAGACGATATTCGGCTTTGTTTAACGGATTTGCAGTCAAGGCTCCCTTCTATATGAAGGAGAGGATGGAGAGCATACCCGGCGTGACGAAGGTTTTTGTTGAGCCGGCTTATGAAATGCCGCCGATTGTAAAGGCGGAGGATGAAAAACTCAACACTTCCGTAGATTTGATACACGCGCATGATGCGTGGGACGCGGGATATACGGGAAAGGGAACGGTTATAGCCATAGTTGACTCAGGCTGCGTTGTAGACCATAAAGCCTTCTCAACCGCTCCCGCTTCTCCGAAGCTCAATAGGAACAGCATAGCAAATGTACTCAGGAATTATAATATGCAGGCAGAAACGATCAGCAATGGTCAGATAACTGCCGGCGATCTCTATTACAGCGCGAAAATACCATTTCGTTTCAACTATGTCACAGGTGATAATGATGTTTCACATAGACTTAACAAGCTCGATCATGGAACTCATGTCGCAGGTATAGCGGCAGGATACAGTCCCGATTCGACGTATAACGGCGTCGCCAAGGATGCGCAGCTTGTTATAATGAATGTTTTCGAGGGTTCGACCGTTTGGTTCTCCACTCTGCTGACGGCTCTTGAGGATTGTCTGTATCTCGGAGTTGACGCCATCAATATGAGCTTGGGAAGAGCATGCGGTTTTTCTCACGACAGCTTTGATTCTCAGGAGGTTTTTGACCTGCTTGACAGCCACGGATGCAATGTCATATGCGCGTCGGGAAATGACGGCTCCTATGACGGCACGCAGTTCTATGGCTCAAAGAACAGATATTCGCTTACTATGAATCCGGATAACGGAGTTATAGCGTTCCCCGCTTCTGTCAGCTCCAATGTGGGTGTTGCGTGCTGTACTAAGACCGGCAACAGTATTACCACGTTTACGAGCCGCGGAACCACATCCGACCTCAAACTGAAGCCGGAAATAGCCGCTCCGGGAAGTGAGATAATTGCGCCTGTCGATGCATCCGCAACGGGCAACACAACAAGTTATGGTTCCAAGAGCGGTACATCCATGTCGAGCCCCCATGTTGTCGGCGCAATGAGCATTGTAGCGCAGTACGTCAATCAAAAATGGCCCAACCTGACAGGCAAGGAAAAGTATGACCTCGTGCAATCGCTGGTTATGTGTACCGCGGATACAATAGACAATACCTCCCCTCTGGCACAGGGCTCCGGCATAGTCGATGTGATCAAGGCGGTAAGCACGGGTGCGTACATAAAGGTTGACGGCTGTCCCAAGCCGAAGCTTGAGCTTGGCGATGATCCTAATAGAACAGGCATATTCGAGCTTAATTTCAACGTCGTTAATTTCAGCAATAAACCGCTTACCTATCAGGTGGATACATCCGTATTTACAGAGGGGCATTCAAACGTCAGGGTAAACAATCAGCAGACATACAGGATGAACGGAACCGTGGAGGATATAAAGTCGGACTGCATTATCTCCGGCGATGAAACCATTACCGTTCCCGCAGGAAGCACAAAATCCGTATCAATAACCATTCAGCTCAGAGCAAATGCAAGGTCATTGTTCGATACCTATTACGAAAAGGGAGGCTATGTTGAGGGCTTTGTAAAGCTTATCGGTGAAACCGATCTGGTAGTACCCTATCTTGGCTTCTATGGCAACTGGAATGAGCCTTCTGTATTTGACCGTTACACATTCATAGATGAGATAAGAGGCGTCAATAAGTTCAATATACACACAAGGCAGCTCATGGTAGGTGCTGTCAGAGAAAACGGCGAGTGCCTGCCGTTCGGCAAGAACCCTTATATGGATTCAACCGATTGGTTTGCCGATCGCTGCGCACTTTCTCCCAATAACGATGGCTTCTATGATAAGATAGATAAGCTCCAGTTCTCGATTATCCGAAACTGCAAAGAGGTGGGCATCGAGATATATGATGAGGAGACACCTTCGATAAAATACTTTGATGAAAAGAGCGAATACGTTTCAAGATGCTGGGACGAAAGCTTTTATGATACCGATGTCCTGGAGTTCACCGAGTGGACGCCGGATGGCCTGAAAGAAGGCGACCGCGTAGTATTCAGGCTTTATGCCGAGCTTGATAACCCCGGCTTTACACATGATCAGAATGAATGCTCGGAAATAGTTCTTCCGATGGTCATTGACACGAAAGCTCCCAGGGTAACGTACTGGAAACTTGAGGACGGAATACTCCGCATAGGAGTCAAGGATGAAAACTATGTGGCTTGGCTCGGCGTATATTCGGATCCGGAGTGTACGGAGCTTATAAAGCAGCGTGCGATAACCGAAAAGACGCGCGGAGTGCAGACCATATTTAATCTGATTCTGGATGGTTACAGCACGGTTTATGTAAAGCTTGGAGATTATGCGCATAACACATCCGAGGTTTACACGATTACGGGAGAGGGCGGAAGCTTTGAGCTTGGAGGTATAAGCTTGGCTCCAAACAATATCGAGCTGGATATTAATGAAAAGAAAACGATCACCCTGACCGCAACTCCCGCTGAGGCAAATAACTTCGACGTTGTATGGAGCAGCTCAAATGACGAGGTTGCCTCCGTAACGGGTTCTCAGTATACAGCCGAAGTGTGCGGCGGGAAAGTGGGAACGGCGGTTATAAATGCCGTCGCAACGGATCTGAATTCCGGAAGAAGCTTCACCTGCTCGGTTGATGTGAAAGTAATTGACAGCTCAAATTACGGCTATATCCCCGTAAATCAGATAGAATTGGGAGAGACTTATCTTATCGGATACAAGGATAACAATGCCGTTTATCTCATAATGAACTATAATCCCAACCCCGTAGGCATTGAATCCACGCCAAACAACTACAGGGTATACTATCAAAACGATTATTATTCATACGGGATAAGGGCTTTGACGGATTCGATAGGCGATGTGCTTGCCGTCGATAATTCGGTATATCCGGACGCAAAGCTCAAGGACGCTGAGTGGCATTTTGTCAGCAATGGCGGTTACTATAAAATACAGTCCGCCAATAACCAGAACTATTATCTGAGAGTGTCAACGAGCTCCGCAAGACTGCATTTGTTCAATACATCCGGAACAAGCTACGCGACAAAATGGAAGTGGGACAGCACCAATAACTGCTTATACTACTATGCGTCAAGCAGCTTGAGTAAAAATGTTAAATTTGTGCCTAATATAGCGAATAACAGCAATTTCTTCTGCGCTGCGGCAGACTCGTATTCAGCCATACAGCTATATAAGAGAGTGGATGCCGCAAGCCTGCCTGTTCCGCAGAATACATTTACGGTAGTTTTCAAGGATTGGGACGGAACAGTTCTCAAGACTGAGCAGGTAGCAGAGGGCGGAAGTGCAACAGCACCCAATAATCCCACAAGAACGGGCTACACATTCACGGGTTGGGACAAGGCGTTTAATAACATAACGGCGGATACCGTCGTTACCGCTCAGTACACCATCAACAGCTACACCGTCACATTCAAGGATTGGGACGGCACGACCCTCAAGACGCAGACCGTTAACTACGGAGGAAGTGCAACGGCTCCCAATAATCCCACAAGAACGGGTTATGCCTTCACGGGTTGGGATAAAGCGTTCAGCAACATAACGGCTGATACCGTCGTTACCGCGCAGTATTCTATCAACAGCTACACCGTCACATTCAAGGATTGGGACGGCACGGTTCTCAAAACACAGACCGTCAACTACGGAGGAAGTGCAACAGCTCCCGCGAATCCCACGAGGACGGGCTACACATTCACGGGTTGGGACA
>CADAGD010000075.1 GCA_902787375.1 uncultured Eubacteriales bacterium | reverse complement strand
GCGAATCGAACGGTGGATGAACGATTATCCTCGCGCCATCCTTGGCGGTCTTTCCGCGAAAATGGCGGTTCTTGCCCTCGGTCAAGAACCGGTGATTGCCTGATTGCTTTCTTTTGAAGGGCGGGCATTTAAAGTTGCAATTTCAGCGGAGTTTTCCGTTTTTTTACTGTACACGAGCCATTAAAAATGGTATAATAACTCTGTATGAGAACCTATTGTAAAAAAGAAAAATACGACGTTATAGTTATCGGCGCGGGACACGCGGGATGCGAGGCGGCATTGGCTGCCTCACGCATTGGGGCGCGTGTGCTTGTTTTGTGCATCGACCTTGACTCGGTCGCGCTGATGGCTTGCAATCCGTCGATTGGCGGCACTTCCAAGGGGCATCTTGTGCGCGAGGTGGACGCTCTTGGCGGCGAGATGGGTATTGCGGCGGATGAATGCCTTATCCAGATGCGCATGCTGAACACGGGCAAGGGGCCTGCGGTTCACTCGCTCCGCGCCCAGATGGACAAGCGTCGCTACCATGAGCGCATGAAATCCGCGCTTGAGAACGATCCGAACATCACACTCCGTCAGGATGAGTGCGCCGAGATACTGACGCATGGCGGCGCGGTTTCGGGCGTCAGGACGGCTCTTGGCGCGGAATACGACTGCCGGGCCTGCGTTATCTGCTCAGGCGTGTACCTCAAGGCGCGTGTCCATACGGGCGAATACCACCGCGACAGGGGGCCATCGGGACTTGCGGCGGCGTCCCTGCTCTCCGATTCGCTTACGGGGCTTGATTTCAAGCTCCGCAGATTCAAGACGGGAACCCCTCCGAGGATAATGGGAAGCTCCATAGACCGCTCCAAAATGCAGCCACAGTACGGGGATGTTCCGATTCCTCATTTCTCGTTCATGACCGATTCGATAACAAGGGAGCAATCTTGCTGCTATCTCACATACACGAACCGCGAAACCCATGATATTATAAGGGAAAATCTCGACCGCTCCCCCATGTTCACGGGCGCGATACACGCTACCGGTACGAGGTACTGCCCCTCCATTGAGGATAAGATAGTCCGCTTCGAGGGCAAGGACAGGCATCAGCTCTTTATCGAGCCGGAGGGGCTTTCAACCGATGAGATGTATGTGCAGGGGCTTTCCACAAGCCTGCCGCGCGACGTTCAGGAGGCGATGCTCCGGACGATCGAGGGGCTTGAAAACTGCGTCATAACGCGCTACGGCTATGCCATCGAGTATGACTGCATAGACCCCACCGAGCTGAACGCCGCGCTTATGAGCCGCAGGATACCGGGGCTGTTCTTCGCGGGACAGATAAACGGCAGCTCAGGCTATGAGGAGGCTGCCGGGCAGGGCATATATGCCGGCATAAACGCCGCCCTGCACATAAACGGACGTGAGCCGTTCATACTGGGCAGAAGCGACGCCTACATTGGCGTGCTGTGCGACGATTTGACCATCAAGGGAACCAACGAGCCGTACCGCATGATGACCTGCCGCGCCGAGTACCGCATGATGCTCAGGCAGGACAATGCCGATCTGCGCCTTACCGAAAGGGCGTACTCGACGGGTATAATCGCTCCCGAACGCTATGACCGTCTGATGCGCAAGAAAGCCCTCATTGCGGACGCCATGACAGCCGTTTCCCGCTCGGTTCCCGCCGATGAGAGGCTGAACGCCTTCCTGTCAGAGCGAGGTCTTGCCGAGGTCAGGGGCAGTATAAGGCTCGATGCGCTCCTGAAGCGCGGAGGTATCGGCTATAATGATTTGAGCCTCATGTATGAGCTGCCCGAAATAGGGCGTGAAGCCGCCGAGGAGGTCGAGGTCGAAATGCTCTACGGCGGCTATATAAAGCGTCAGGAGGAGCAGATAAGGAAGCTGCGCGCTCTTGACGATATGGTGATACCGAATGATTTTGATTTCAACACCGTGCGCAATCTGCGTACCGAGGCAAGGCAGAAGCTTTCCGCAATAAGACCTGAGAATTTGGGGCAGGCGTCCCGAATATCGGGAGTGAGCCCTGCCGACATAGCGGTGCTTTCGGTCTGTTTAAAATCCGTTTCGACGGGCGAAAATCAAGGAGGCGGCAATGGATTCGGAATATAGGGATAACGGGCTTCGGAATGAGGATCAAGCTGCGGAAGGGCTGACATTTGCTATGCTCGATTCCGCCATGCCGGGGCTTTCCGAGCATCAGGCGCAGGCATTCATGCGCTATTATGATATGCTCATGGAGCGCAACCGCTATGTGAACCTCACCCGCATAACGGAGCCTTTGGAGGTCGCGCAAAAGCATTTTGCGGACAGCCTGCTTGCGGCGGAGCTGATACCGCAAAACGCCCGCGTGATAGACGTCGGTACCGGCGCGGGCTTTCCCGGAATACCCCTCGGTATAATGCGCCCGGATATTAAGCTTACGCTGCTCGATTCGCTCGGCAAGCGCGTGAAATTCCTTGAGGAGGTCTGCGCCGCTCTCGGCATCGAAGCCGCCGCCGTCCATGCCCGTGCCGAGGATGGCGCGAGGAACGATTCGATGCGCGGGCATTTCGATATTGCCCTCTCAAGGGCGGTCGCGCCCATGAACGTGCTTATGGAGCTGACGGTTCCCTTCCTTAAAATAGGAGGGGCTTCCCTCATGTATAAGGGTTCGGGAGCGCGTGACGAGATTTCGGAGAGCGCGAACGCCGCAAGGGAGCTGTGCTGTGAGGTCAGCTCCGTCGATTACGATGTCCCATGGGGCGCAAGAACCGTCGTTATTGCCCGGAAAATTGAGCGCACTCCCGCAAGGTATCCGAGAAAAGCGGGTACGGCGCAGAAAAAGCCGCTGTGATTTTAATGTCGTAAATGCACTTCCTTTGCGTAAACGCAGGAATTTGACCCTCCGCTGTGGAAAATGATTATAGTTATGGTTATAATCATCACGCGGAGGTTTTTTTATGTCCATTTTCAGCTCACGAAAAAAGGCGGCAGGCGCACATGAAGCGGCGGCTCCGAGCCTTGAGGGAGTTTCAAACGAATCACGGCTTGTTAAAGTACCGGTTGACAGCATTCTTCCCAACCCGGATCAGCCGCGCAGGAGCTTCAATGCGGAAAAGATAAACGAGCTGGCGGCATCCATCGAGCAGGTGGGGCTAATCCAGCCGCTTGTGGTATGCAAGCGCGGCGGCGTCTATGAGCTTATTGCGGGCGAACGGCGGCTCAGAGCCGTCAAGCAGCTCGGATGGAGGTATGTGAGCTGTGTCATCGAGCGTGATGTTTCGGAGGAAAACTCCGCGCTTATGGCAATCGTCGAAAACCTTCAAAGGGAGAACCTCCATTTTTTTGAAGAGGCGGATTGCTATGCCTCAACCATATCCAATCTCGGAATAACTCAGGAGGAGCTTGCCCTGCGTCTTGGCAAGAGCCAGAGCTTTATTGCAAATAAGCTGAGATTGCTCAGGCTCTCCCCGGACGTCGCCGCCGAGATAGTAAAAAACGGGCTTTCCGAACGGCACGCCAGAGCCCTCCTGCGCCTGAAGGACGATGGTTTACAGTTGACAGCCGTCGCCGCCATCGTCCGCGACGGACTTTCGGTCAAGGCGACGGACAAGCTCATTGAAAAAATGCTCATCAAAAACGCCGATGAAAAGAAGAAGAATGCCCCTCAAAAACCCCGAATTATAAGGCTTTTTAGGGATTATAGAGTATTTCTGAATACTGTTGGCTCCGCCTGTGAACAGCTCCGCGAATGCGGCCTGAGGGTTGACGTCGAGCAAAAGGAGCTTGATAACGGGGTCGATATTTCAATAAGGGTCACACAGCTTTGAATTTGAAGCGCGTAATCGGCTTTGAATGCTTTGTTGTTTCCCGTGAAACATTTTGCCGCAGAATGACGTTATCAATCCGCCGAGAAAAAGACCGTTTTCCTTCGTTCTGCTTGTGCTTTTTAACTTTTCATATGACGTCGGCTGGAACACATGCACTCGACATTCCCTGCGTAAGGTTGCTTCGAGGCAGAATACAGAAAAGACGAAAGGGTCGTTTTCACATATCCCACCTGAGTTTTTGATGCTGCTTTCAACCCCTCAGTCATCCTTGCTTTGCTCGGCTGACAGCTCCCCTTGGCAATGGGAGCCAAGGTTTGTGTTCTTCCCTTGATTACTTTCATTTGCACACTTGAGCTTTTTTCAGGCTGATTTACGACCCTTCAGTCGTTCTCGCTACGCTCGTCCGACAGACCGCAGGTATGGACATCCGGGGATGTTTTTTCGTGTCTTGCTTGTTTTTACGACCCTTCAGTTGTTCTCGCTGTGCTCGCCCGACAGCTTCCCTTACGCAGGGGAACCAAGCAAATTTGTAATCTTTATCAAAGGCGCAATTCAACATAAAATCTCCCCGTTTGGTGCAAACCCACCAATGGCGCAGTCAAGCAATCTGCCTCCCCTGAGCCAGGGGAGGTGGCGCGGCGCGGTAAAGCCGCCGCGACGGAGGGGTTGCTTTTCTTTATTTTACCTATGTCTTTGACCATTCACATGAAGCTGCACTTGTCAACAAAAACTGGACACAGAGATGAGAGTTTTAAGACTTAAAAAATCGTAAAGTTGATTCGTATCACCGCCACCCTTGACAACGCTGTGAGAATCGCAGGACAGGCGGTGCCGACGGCGAAGGACTCATGAGCAGACAG
>CADAGD010000074.1 GCA_902787375.1 uncultured Eubacteriales bacterium | reverse complement strand
CCCGCAGGACACATCATTAGCAAAGCGGCATCATGCGCGAAGCGCACATCATTTGCCCGACAGGGCAAACATCATTGAAAAAAGCACGCTTTTGCGTGCTTTTTTCTGGTGGAGCATAGGGGATTCGAACCCCTGACCTCAACATTGCGAACGTTGCGCGCTACCAACTGTGCTAATGCCCCAAGAACGGTACTATTATACGCCTTGGGAGCCTTAAAAAGTGTTGCTTTTAAACAATAGGTTTTCATTCAACACTTGCCGCCCTACCAATCCGGTTTTTAGGTAATTACAAGGATATATCTCGCAGGAGCAGTAAATCTTGCTTGATTTATCGAGATTCCGCGCTTATCGCGGCGCGTACGCGCTGGCCCGCGCGGCTCCCTTTGGTCGCAGTTTTATCACTTTGGAGCTAAACTGAGTTAATCAGCGTCTACATGAAGGGAACAAAGCAGAGGTTGGTTTTACGTTCGATTCCTGTGGCGCAAATGCGACGAGAGGGATGGTCTGTTCGCACAAAGCCCCTGTTGATGCAGCGTTCATTTAACATCAATGACTATCTTCTTGCAATCCTCGCAGTAATGGGCTTCAACGGCGTGACCTCCGAACATTTCAAACGAATCGTCACTCAGACGAATCCTCTTTCCGCCGCCTAAGGGAAGGGCGACAAGCGGGCGTATTGTCTCGTTCCAGTATACGCCGTCCCGGCATTGGATGAAGCCCTTTGACATCCCGCTGCCGCAGTACGGGCATTTCATTGTGTTTGTATAACCTCCACTGGAGCATTTTGAAAACAACGCCCCGGCTGAGCCGAGGCGTTGAAGCATTCTGTAAGGATTATTTGCCGATTGTGGCGACCATAACGGCCTTGATGGTGTGCATACGGTTCTCGGCTTCGTCGAAGACCTTGCTCATGGAGGAGCGGAATACCTCATCGGTGACTTCCATCTCGGTCAGACCGAACTTCTCATAGATGTCACGGCCGACGGCGGTCTCAAGGTCATGGAAGCTGGGGAGGCAATGCAGGAAGATAACGTCGGGGTTATTGGTCATCTTCATCATATCCATTGTTACGCGGTACGGCTCAAGGAGCTTGATGCGCTCGGCGAACTGATCCTCTTCGCCCATGGATACCCAAACGTCGGTGTAGATGGCGTCCGCGCCGTCAACAGCCTTGATGTCCTCTGAGAACTCGATCTTTGCGCCTGTTTCGGCAGCGAGCTCGCGCATCTCGTTTACAAGACCTTCTTCGGGCCAGAGGCACTTGGGAGCGATGCCGACGAAGTGCATGCCGAGCTTGGCGGAGATTATCATGAGGGAGTTGCCCATGTTGTTGCGGGCGTCGCCAACGTAGACGAGCTTGACCTTGTTGACAGGCTTTGCGATGTTCTCACGGATGGTGAGCAGATCGGCAAGAACCTGTGTGGGGTGGAACATATCGGTAAGGCCGTTCCATACGGGAACGCCGGCGTGCTTGGCGAGCAGCTCAACGGTCTCCTGCTTGAAGCCGCGGAACTCGATGCCGTCATAGAAGCGGCCGAGAACCTTAGCGGTATCCTCAAGGGACTCCTTCTTGCCCATCTGGGAGTTGGAGAGGAATGTTACATTGGCGCCCTCGTCATAAGCGGCAACCTCGAAAGCACAGCGGGTACGGGTAGAGGTCTTTTCGAAAAGAAGAACGACGTTCTTGCCTTCCATCAGATCGCCCTTGATGCCGGCGCGCTTCTTAGCCTTGAGATCGGCAGCGAGGTTCAAGAGATACATGATCTCTTCGGGGGTGAAGTCCTTGAGTGTCAAAAGATGACGGCCTTTAAGATTAACGGGCATTTTCTTATCTCCTTTGAGTTTAAATAAATAATGTCAGATGAATTATACCAGACATCTTTCAAAATTAAAAGAGGGAAAAGGAATTTTATTCAATATACTTTTGGCGGTACGGATTCGGAAAGCGTGCTGTGCGGCGGCTTGCTGTAAATATTGCAAAACCCGCAAAAACGCCATTGACGCAATGCCCCATGCGGGCTTAATCATGGAGCATCAATGCGTCAATGGCTGGAGGGAAATAGCTTTTCGAGTTTTTTTCGTATCCTTTGAAGGGCGTTATCGACGGATTTTACGCTGTGATCGAGTTCCGCTGCTATATCGGAATAGGATTTTCCGTCCAGAAAGCGGTCGAGTACATTCCGCTCATACTCGGTCAGGGAATTGTTCAAGGCGTTTTCGAGCGCGATGCTGAACTCCTGCTTTATGTACAGCTCCTCAGGATTAAGGGCGGAGCTGAAGCCTATCACGTCCACGAGCTGCTTTTCGGAGTCGTCGTCATAGACGGACTTGTAAAGCGACTCATACTTGTTCAAGGGCAGATGCTTGTTGCGCGTCGCCTGCTTGATGGCGGTCAAAATCTGGCGCACAATGCACATCTCGGCGAAGGGATGGAATGAATCGTTCTTAACGCTGTCATAGTCGCGGATGGCCTTGAACAGCCCGATCATGCCCTCCTGAACGAGATCGTCCCTGTCCGCGCCCACAAGAAAATACGGTCTTGCCTTGCCGCGGACTGTATTCTTATAGCGATGATAGAGCTCGTCGGAGGCGGTGGAGTCATGGTTCTTTGCCAGAGCGACAAGCTCCTCATCGGACATTGCCCCGTATTCGGGAGTAGTGAAGTCAGTCATACGATCTCCATACTTTTGAGTTGAGTGAAGCGATCCTTGCTGAAGGACTTTGGGGATTATTCTGCGTCCTGACGCACCTTTTCAAACATTATGACCGCTGCCGCAACGGAGGCGTTCAGCGATTCCATCTCGCCCTTCAGCGGAACCGATATGATGTAGTCGCACTTTTCCTTGACAAGACGGGAAACGCCCTCGCCCTCCGCGCCTACGACGAGCGCGAACGCGCCCTTGAGGTCTGCGCTGTACATCGGTTCGCCGCCCATATCGGCTGCCGCGACCCATACGCCCGCCTCCTTGAGCTTTTCAATGGCGGCGGCAAGGTTTACCACCTTGGCTATCCTCATATGCTCCGTCGCGCCTGCGGAGGTCTTGACGACGGTCGCCGTGACCGATGCCGAACGCCGCTTGGTTATGACCACACCGTGCGCTCCCGCGCATTCCGCGCTTCTTATTATAGAGCCGAGATTGTGCGGATCCTCTATTCCGTCAAGCAGTATGACAAACGGAGCCTCGCCGCGCTCATTCGCGTAATCGAGTATGTCCGAAAGCTCGCAGTATTCAACGCCCGGAACATAGGCGATTATGCCCTGATGATTGCCCGTTCTGCCGTTATGACCGAACGGCAGGCATATTTCATCCAGCTTTGACCTGTCAACATTGCGCACGACCATGTTCGCGCCGTATGCAAGGTCGAGTATCTCGTTCAATGAGCCGTCATGCTCGTTTGTGACGAGTATCCTGTCGATCGAACGCCCTGCCTTGATGGCTTCCTTGACGGGGTTCCTGCCCATTATTATATTGGGAAGCTCCGCCTCATCAAACGTCTGCGCCTGTGGCTCGCGTGCAAAGGCTCTCTCCGCGCCTGTGCCGCGGTCGTCTGTATGCCTTATCTTCCTGTTAAAGCCCTCTGAACGACGCTCAAAGCCCTCTGTGGAGCGGTTGTAGTCACGCTCGCCGACCTCATGCCTGCTGTGCCTGTATTCGCCCCCGGTTCTGCCGCGCTCGTTTGAGTCGCGCTCGAAGCGGGAATCGGAGCTGCGGTTGGAGCGGTAATCGTCGGAGTTTCTGCCGGAGCGACGCTCTTCGGAGCCGTTCCTGAATCTCTCACGGTCGCCGCGTCCGTACCCGGAACCGCGCTTTGCGCTACCCTGCTCTCCGTTACGACGTGATTCGCCCCGGTTTACCCTCTTGTAAACGGGCTGCCCGTCCTTGAAGCCTATCACACGCTCGTTGTTTCCGTTCTTCCTATTATATGGCATTTAATTCTTCCTCCAATCGGGAATTGTTTAGTAGACAATAATCAACTAATGTCTTGAGAAAGTGTAGTTTCTAAGCAGACAATGATTAACTAACGCTTTGAAAAAGTGTTGATTTAAAAGCATATAGTTTCAATCAAGCCCAACTGCTCTACCACGTTTACTTTACTTTTGTTCATTTAATATTATCCGCATAAGCTCGTTGAGCCGCTCGTCAAAGCCCTTGAGGTAGAGCCAGCCTATGAGCGCTTCAAGCCCCGTTGCCGCACGGTAATCCGCTATGGAGGCATTCTTGGGTATGGTTCCCATATGCCCGTTGCGGCCGCGCTTATAGACGGCAAGCTCCTCATCGGTCAGCAAAGGCTCTATTATATGAAAGCTTTCCGATTGTGCCGCCGCACAGACCCTTCCGGCAGCAGCCATATGCAGGCCGTGCGCCGTAAGACCTGTTGATAAGACAAGCTTTGTACGCACATACAGATCGAAGATGGTATCGCCTATGTACGCAAGAACCAGAGGCCCCAACTGAGTGGGGTCTTTTTTCAGCTCGTTTTCAGACAAAAATGACTTGGCAACCGTCGAAACGATGCCGGTACTTATAGTAGAATCTGTTATGTTCATATCTATATTATACATATTTGACAAATCAAAGCAAGCTTTTTTTGATTTTCGGGGCTTTGAGGAAAAATATGGGCATGGATTTGGAACTTCACAGGGGATTCGGGGCATATATTTTAATGCTGTATGCGCCTTTTGTCGAGTGCTGAAAGCGCGATTGAGTGGCGAATGGAATGAAGAGGGGCAAAAAACGCGATATATTTCTGTAAAATCAAAAAAAGCGGGGGAGGAAAAAACGGCATTGGTAGTACCAATGGAATAAGAAGGAGGGTAAAAAAAGAGGGAAAAAGGGGATATACTTTTAAATATATCTCGAACGGATATTCTGAAAAGCGGGTAAAATGGGAAGAAAAAAGCAAGGTACAGCAAGGGAAAACGGGAGCTGAAAGGCGGTTGAAAAAAAGTTTTGAAAAAGGCAGAAAAAAGTGTTGACATTCGGTGAGGGAAGTGCTATTATAACCAAGCTGTCACGAACGAGCGAAACAAACG
>CADAGD010000073.1 GCA_902787375.1 uncultured Eubacteriales bacterium | reverse complement strand
AGCCCTCCTGTGAGGCAGAGGTTCCGGATTTTACAGTGGACAACCTTTCACAGATATTAAGTATTCCATGCCTGATTGAGGACCGGCTATGAGATTATTGTTTGAGATGGATAAGAAGGACTATGAACACTGTACCCGCCGTTTCGTTCGCAACTCCGCCCGCAGCATCATCATAAGGGATGGAAAAATCGCCATGATCCACAGCCTGAAATATGATTATTACAAGTTCCCGGGCGGCGGCATTGAAAACGGCGAGAGCCCTGTGGAGGCAATGATCCGAGAGACACGGGAGGAAGCTGGGCTTGTGGTCAAACCTGAGACGGTCAAGGAATACGGCTATGTTCATCGGATTCAGCGGAGCGACATGGATGCCTCTGAATGCTTTGTTCAGGATAATTACTACTACCTGTGCGAAGCGGAGCCGGAAGCAGTTCGGCAGAATTTGGACGCTTACGAGGCACAGGAAGCCTATACATTGGAATTTGTTACGCCCTTGATGGCAATTCAAAAGAACCGCAGCGTGGGCGCGAGCCCATATAATCCGATGATGTTTGAACGAGAAGCAAGAGTGTTGGAACTGCTGATGTCCGAAGGATACTTTTGATTAGATGCGAAAGCACCGCTTGCGTGAGGTTCTTCCTACTCAGAAGAAAGGGACACAGAATACTATGCTGATAAGAAAAGCAACCTGTGAAGAAATGCTGCGGCTGTGGGGCTATCAAGATACCACACATGTGTCACCTACGGCTCGGTTCTTCTATCAGAACATTTCCACTAGAAATGCTGTTTTCTGGACGCTGGATCATGACGGAGAGTTGATCGGTGAGCTTTACATATTCAGTGACTTGGACGATAAAGACTTTGCGGATGGAAAAACTAAGGCGTATTTGTGCGCCTTTAGGATAAAAGAGAGCTACCGTGGACAGGGATTGGGCAGTGCTCTTTTGGAATATGTCCTCAAAAGACTGCAAGAAAGCGGAATTCAAGAGGTGACGATTGGCGTTGAGGAAAGTGATGAAGCGAATGTCGCGCTTTATCGTCGTTTTGGCTTTACAGAAAAGGTCAAAGACTGTTTTGAAGATCCGTGTGCTGTAGAAGAGGACATGAAGCCGCAAAAATGCCTTCCTTTTTGGCTTTTATCTAAGAAACTGACCAAGGAATATGAGTATGAAACATCCAGATAAATGGCGGGAAACCATTGATCCTTTCTCGCTCCCTTATAAATCCTTCAAGCCAACGGAAATACTTGGCTATCCTCATGCCGGTAACGATGTCTTTTATGCCAGGGGACTATTCGGCGGCAAAGAGGTTAAGGCATATATCAAGGTCGCAAGACAGAAGGGTGCGACGATTGAAAACGAGGTGGCGATTCTGTCGCAGTTCCATTCGCCAATTTATCCCACAGTCATTGATTGTGGGTTTGCTGGAACACCTTTTTCCGTGACGTTGGAGCTGCCGGGCGAACGTCTGTCGGTCATTGTGGGCGAAAACGAAACGCTGGAATCCCTTAGCTTTATGGAGGAATACGGCGTAGCGCTGGCAACACTCCATCTGCTTCCCATTTCCGCAGAGCCAGTCAAGGACAGAAGGTTTTTCCACGCGCCGCCTGACGAGCTCTTAAAAACCTTGGGCTTGGAGGAATGCAAAGGCTTTTTTGCGAATTCTCCCAAGGGTGCTGTTCAATGCTTCTGCCACGGGGATTTTCACTATGCAAATATTCTTTGGAACAATCACCATATCAGCGGCATTTTGGATTTTGAACTGTCCGGCATAGGAAACCGAGATTTTGATATCGCCTGGGCAATGTTTCTGCGACCTGGGCAGAAGTTTATGAAAACGGAAGCGGAACAGGAGTCCTTCCTGTGCGGCTATCAGCAGGTTGCTCCATGCGACCGCGCGGCTGTCAAATACTACATGGCCCAATGCTATGTGTACTTTCTGCAATTCAGCGGCGACGATACAGAGTATTGTGATCACATTCACAACTGGTTAAAAAAGCTACTTTAAGAATGAAATGGAGGCAGCAATGAAACGGGTTGAAAAAGCCCTTGCCCGGCTGATGCCGGAGATTGTCGGAAAGCGGATTCTGGAGCCCGCCTGCGGCTGCGCAGAGTTTTCTATTGCGGCTGCGGCCCATGCGGCGGAGGTCGTCTGTTTCGACTTGGACGACAAGCGTCTGGACCCGACTGTGCGACAGACACCGAAGCTCCGCTTTGATGTTATGGACGCCACAGCGATGCGCTTCCCGGACGGTTCTTTCGATACAGTTGTTTTGTACAACGCAATCGGCCATCTGGCACATATCGCAGAGCCTGTTCTGTGGGAATGCCTGCGGGTTGTGAACACGAACGGCGTTGTTTGGGTTGTAAGCTCCTTCCGCATGGACAAGGCAGTGATCCGGGAAACGCTTTTGCCGCTGTTGGATCATATGGAGTTGTCTTATTCCACGCAAGAGGACTCAGTTTACACCTATGTTCAGATCAGGAGGAAAACGAATGGCATTTGATTATAAGAAAGAGTACAAGGAGTTTTATCTTCCGAAGGACAAGCCGTCGATTGTAACGGTGCCGCCCATGAACTACATTGCCGTGCGCGGCAAAGGCGATCCCAATGCTGAAAGCGGTGAATACAAGGAAGCTATCGGCCTCCTTTACGGGGTTGCATTTACCATCAAAATGAGCAAGAAGGGCAGCCACCAGATCGAAGGATATTTCGATTATGTGGTGCCGCCGCTGGAGGGCTTTTGGTGGCAGGCAGGCGTCACCGGAGTTGATTACGCCCATAAGGAGAACTTTGAATGGATTTCTCTCATCCGTCTGCCGGATTTCGTGACAAAGGCTGATTTCGATTGGGCGGTAGAAGAAGCAACAAGCAAGAAGAAAACCGACTTTTCAAGAGTAGAGTTTCTGACCTATGACGAGGGGCTCTGCGTTCAGTGCATGCACATCGGCCTATACGACAATGAGCCTGCAACAGTGGAGCTCATGCATCAGTTTATGTCTGAACAAGGGTATGCCCTAGACATTACAGATTTGAGATACCACCACGAAATCTATTTGAGTGACGCAAGAAAGACCGCGCCGGACAAGCTGAAAACCGTAATCCGGCACCCGATTAAGAAGGTGTAAGCTATGGCCTCCAGCAAAGCCTATCTCGATTTCATTCTGGATCAATTATCCGGCTTAGATGAGATCTCCTGCGGGGCGAGTGATATGAAGCTTGTGCCGACGAAGCACAGCGACGCTGCGGTGAGACTCCGGGGCAGGAACGATGTTCGGAGAGAACGGCAAAAGAGGCTGAAAACAGGGCTCCCGAAAAGTCGTCAGACTTTTTGGGAAAAGGAGGAACAGCGAAATGAATGAGTTTTCGTGCTTGCACGGAAACGAACGATATGGAGCTTGTGACGACGCGTCCACAGTTATAACAAGGCAACGGGGCGTTGCCTCATACCGTGAAAAGCCTCTCCTCCTTTATTTTGAGCGACCGTGAGCTTTGAAAGCCGACAGTCTTGAAAGCGAACAGCTCAAAATGAAAAACGTCGAAAAAGGCGAACAGACTTTTTCGTCAGCCCATAACACACTTGTAAAATACATTGCGATGTGATAAAATACAGCACAGAAAAAACCTTTAAGGAGTAAACAATATGGAAAGAGTTCCGGTTGCAGCCGCGCCCTGCGGCGAATATGTCCGCGTTGGGGGCTTTGTTGAAAATCTTCGCAACAAGCGTTATATGGCGTTCATAGTTCTTAGGGACATTTCGGGCAAGCTTCAGCTCACCGTTGACAAGGGAGCCTTCCCCGATGTGGCTGCCGAGGTCGATAAGCTGACCGTCGAATCGGTCGTGACCGCGTACGGCAAGGTCGTTGAGAACCCCTCCGTCAAGATGGGCGGACGCGAGCTTGTCGTTGAGAAGCTGGTCGTTGAGTCCGTCGCGGAGGCAATGCCCATGATGGCGGATTCCTCCATCGACGCAAGGCTCGACTATCGCTGGATAGACCTGCGCACAGAGAAGAACAAGCTGATGATACAGGCTCAGACCGAGATGGTCAAGAGCTTCCGCGAGTTCCTGCTTGAGAGGCGTTTCGTCGAGATACATACTCCCAAGATAATCGGCGCGGCATCCGAGAGCGGAGCGGACGTATTCGAGCTTACATACTTCGACCGCAAGGCATACCTTGCCCAGTCGCCCCAGTTCTACAAGCAGATGGCGATGGCTTCGGGTCTTGAACGCATATTCGAGGTAGGCCCGGTATTCCGTGCCGAAAAGAGCTTCACGAGCCGTCACGCGACCGAGTTCACGGGCTTCGACCTTGAGTTCTCATACATCGACTCATACGAGGATGTAATGAAAATCGAGGAGGAAATGCTCACATATGCGCTCAAGAACATCTCCGAAAAGTACGGCGAGGATATTGAGAGGCTTTACGGACTCAAGACGGTCGTTCCGACGCTTCCGTTCCCGCGCATAAAGCTCCATGACCTCTATGACGAGCTTGAAAAACGCTACGGCTACACCGTGCCGGAGGAGGAGAAGATCGACCGTTCCACCGACGCGGAAAAGCTCTCCTATAAGTATTCGATGGAGGTCTACGGACACGAATTCCTGTTCGTGACCGACTTCCCCAAGGACAAGCGTGCCTTCTACCATATGCGCAAGGACGGCGTGCCGCAGGGTTACGACCTCATATGGCGCGGCACCGAGATAACCACCGGCGCACAGCGTGAGCATCGCTATGAGATTCTGAAGCAGCAGGCGGATGAGAAGGGTCTGGGCGAGGACGTCAAGTTCTACATGGAGTTCTTCCGCTACGGCTGCCCGCCCCATGGCGGCTTCGGTCTGGGCGTTGACCGCATGACAATGCTCCTGCTCGATATCGGCATCAAGGAAGCCGAGTTCATATTCAGAAGCCCCATAAGGCTCAATCCGTAAGCGGATCACCGTCGGAGTGATTGTAATAAAACAAGGGAATGCCCTGCACAGCGTGCGGCATTCCCTTTATTTGATTCATTCAATTATTCGGCGTCGAGCCTGCACTCAAGCGATTCGAGCCATCGGACATACTCCCTGTCATTGGGCTTTAGCTCAACGGCTTTCTCCGCCTCGTCCTTCGCGCCCCTTATATCGTCCAGCTCGGCGAGTATAACGCTCAGCCCGCAATGGTACTTGGCGTTTTCCGGCGCAAGCACTACCGCTGCGCGTGCGGCGGCAAGCGCGTCCTGCGGCTGTGAGAGCTTGCGAAGCATAAGGCTCAATCCATAATTGTATTCGGCGTTATCGGGTTCAAGCTCAGCCGCCCTCTGCACCGCCTTGAGCGCGATCTCGCTTCTGCCCAGCTTTTCAAGGGTGATCCCAATCGCGTTGTGATACTTGGCTATACGGGGACTGAGCATTATCGCCTGCTTGTATTCCTTGAGCGCCTTTTTATGAAAGCCAAGCTTGCCTAACACCACGGCGAGATTATAATGATGCTCGGCAGTTTCCGGCTCGCTGTCAACAGCCATCTGCGCCCGATAGAACTCCTCCGAGAACTCGTTGGCTTTCACACCATCCGGCAGCGGCTCATCGGTATGCCCGTTCACGGCTTCGGGAGCTGCGGCGGCTTCGGAAAAATCGTCCTCGCGTTCGGAAACGGGTTCGGCTTCACGAACAGCTTCCTCGCGTTCGGAGGGTGTTTCTTCTTTGTAAGCATCGTCCTCACATTCGGAGGCGGTTTCGGCTTCACGAACAGCTTCCTCGCGTTCGGAGGCAGTTTCTTCTCTGTAAGCATCGTCCTCATATTCGGAAGATGTTTCGACCGTCGGAGCATCGTTTGCAAATGGCTCGAAGCTCCGATTTTCGACGGCAGCCGTATCCGCTTCATGCTCCGGCTCGGAGGGATAATTCTCGCTCGGAGCCGCGTTTTCGGCTTCCGAAACGTCGCTTGCAGGAGCTTCGGATGCTGACCTTTCGATTGTTTCTTCCGCAACCTTCCCGTCGGATTCGGATGAATCGTACTCGCCGGGAGCCGCGTTTTCGGCTTCCAAGGCGTTGTTTTCATCAGCTTCGGTTTCGGCTTGATCGACCGTTTCCGCATTATTATCCGAGCCTGTTTCCGCTTCGGCTTCTTCGTCGGATTCCGCCGCGCCGCTGTTTATCTTCTCAATCAGCCCGTCCCTGTACTGCCTGTATTCGTCGTTGTCGGGAGCAAGCTCGACCGCCTTCTCCGCCTCGGCTAACGCCTCGTCATGGCGACCGAGCTTGTCAAGCGTATAGCTTAGTCCATAATGATATTCCGCGTTATCCGGCGCAAGCTCTAAAGCTTTTTGTATCTCAGGCAGAGCCTCGTCATGGCGGCCGAGTTTGTCAAGCGTATAGCCAAGTCCATAATGATATTCCGCGTTATCCGGCGCAAGCTCAAAAGCTTTTTGTATCTCACTCAACGCCTCGTCATGGCGGCCGAGTTCGTCAAGCGTATAGCCAAGTCCGTACTGATATTTCGCGTTATCCGGCGCAAGCTCTAAAGCTTTTTGTCTCTCACTCAACGCCTCGTCATGGCGGCCGAGTTTGTCAAGCGTATAGCCAAGTCCGTTATGATATTCCGCGTTATCCGGCACAAGCTCTAAAGCTTTTTGTCTTTCAGGCAGAGCCTCATCATGGCGACCGAGCTTGTCAAGCGTATAGCTTAGTCCATAATGATATTCCGCGTCATCCGGCGCAAGCTCGACAAGGCTTTGAAGTATTTCACGAGCAGATTCATACTCGCCGTTATTAAAATACATGACAGCTTCCACATATCTGTCGTCCAGCTCTTTATCTGCCGCAACCGCCGCCTCGCTCTCCTTATCTCCTTTTTCGCTCGCATCGGCTTTGGGCAAAACTCCAACAGTCGAAACATTGCCGTCCCAGCCTCCGGGCTCTCTGTTCATCTTCTCGAACTGCTCGGCAGCTTGAGCCATCATATCGTCCTTCTGCTTTGCTCCGTCTTTTATCTTCTTTCTGACTTTATCTATTCTAAAACCGAACTGGTGCGCGAGGAGCATCATTGCCATATCAAAGTTTGCGTAATTGACGAGATAGCCCCCTGCGTTATTCAGAAATTCGTGCGCAGTATCGCTCAGCTCTATAGGACCGCTGCCCGTGTAGAACAGCCAGTAGGGAGTGAGCCATTCGCCGCTTTGGAATTTTTCGGCATTCTCGTTGAGGAAATCCATGAGGCTTTTGTCGTTCCCGGCATAGCCCACGAATACGGGATGATTCTTTTTGAATATGTCGCTGAGCGGCTCCCTCCACTCCTTGGCAAGCTCATTTATGGACGCCTTGTTATTCTTGGGATCCATCAGCAGATCGTGATGTATCTTGATTATCGTGGGACGCTTTCCCGCCGTGGCTATGTAGTGCGCCACCGCCTCATGCCCTATGACGAGGGGGAACTTGTTCTGATAGTAATTTACAGCATCCTCTATGAGATGATCGAAATTGGTGGTTATGACAATATTGTTTTTCGACTCGCACATTATATGCGAAAGCGCGACATAGCCCATCGAGGGGCTTTTATCCATCATAATCTTCTCAAGGAATTTGTAGCCCTCGCGCGGCTGCTTGTATCGTTTCTCATAATAGTCGCTGTAATAGCTGTACTTGTTCTCCTCGGTGATGCCCTTGTCGGCTTTCCACCTCTCAAGCTCATCATTACCGCAGCGTTCCGCTATCTCCTTTTCCCATCGGTCTACAAGCTGCTTCCCGGATGGTATCCCCGAAGGTACGGACGCGCCCGCGCCTATAACAAAGCAAAAGCCCTCGTCGCTGTCGGAAGCCTTCGCCACATTTATATCATCCACAAGCGCACCTATCCTGATTACCTCATAATTCTTTTCAGCTTTAGCAGTTTCCATTGCCGCCTCCCGCAATACAAGGATTCGCCAATATTATACATTATATCCCATGCTTTATCAAGCCCGGAGTGAGAGAATGATCGCCTTTCCTTAACAGCAAACTGCCTCCCCTGAGCCGATGGAGGTGGCTTGGAGGGCTTTTGCCCGACATGATAAAGGGGTTGTTTTTTCTTATCCTGCTTATGTTTTTTGACCTTTCACATGAAGTCGTTTGGGCTGCAATCTCCCGACCTTTGAAGCCGCTTGGGCTGCACTCTCCCGACCTTCCCTGCGTAAGGGAAGGTGGCTTTGAGGCAGAATGCAGAATGCAGAATGCCGAAAAGACGAAAGGGTCGTTTCCCTTATCCCGCTTGAGTTTTTAGTTGCTTTCAACCCCTCAGTCATCCTCGCTTCGCTCGGCTGACAGCTCCCCTTGGCAATGGGAGCCAATGTGCTTTGTCATTCTTGCTGTGTATGAGAGCTGTGGATGTTGGGTTCTTTTGCTTCAAATCGTCGCAAGTCAGGCATGAGAGCAGTCAAGTAATATGCCTCCCCTGAGTCAGGGGAGGTGGCGCGGCGCGGTAAAGCCGCCGCGACGGAGGGGTTGCTTCCCTTATCTCGCTTGAGTTTTTAAGCTGCTTTCAA
>CADAGD010000072.1 GCA_902787375.1 uncultured Eubacteriales bacterium | reverse complement strand
TAGTGTTAAGAAATCGCAACGGTGTTGCGATTTTAACGGAACGCCGAAGCAGCTATGCTGCGAGGGAAGCGTACGCGCCGCGATAGGCGCGGAATCTCGATAAATCAAGCAAGATTTACTGCTCCTGCGAGATATATCCTTGTATTTGTTTGAAATCGTAGGGGTAGGGTGACAAGTGTTGAATAAAAGGCTGAAAAAACACTTTCTCGAAACGTTAGCCAATCATTATCTACTTAAAGAAAAACGGAGGAATGGATATGCGTTTATTCATAGCCATTGAAATATCAAATGATATGCGCGGCGAGCTTGCGGGTATCTTAAAGACGCTCAAGGAGCGTTCCTGCGGAGGCAGATTCGTGCCTGTGGAGAACTTTCATATAACCCTGCATTTTATAGGGGAGAGTGAGTCTCCGAACGAGGCAATGGAAGCGGTGCGCGAAACATGCGCGGAAGCACGCCCGTTCACGCTGAGCCTTGGCAGATATGGCTTTTTTGATAAGATAGCAGGGGGCAGAAGAACGGGAGTCATAGAGATCGAGGGGGAGCTTGACGCGCTGAATGAGCTTAAAGACAGGCTGGAAACCGCGCTTGAGGCTCATGGCTTCCAACGGGATCAAAAACGCTTCAAGCCCCATATAACATTGGGACGCAATGTTGAGCATGATGAGCTGGTGGCGGATGAGCTTCGTTCGATTCCGCTTGGCACATCCGTTCGCGTGGAGGGCATAACGCTTTTCGAGAGTACAAGGGTCAAAGGACGCATGGTCTATACGCCGCTGATGAAGGAGAAGTTTGCAGAAATAGAATAGTGCTAAAATTGCGACCAAAGGGAGCCGCGCGAGGGAAGCGTATGCGCCGCGGCAGGTGCTTCAACCTCGATAAATCAAGAAGAATTAGCCGCTCCTATGAGAAACAGCTATGTTTTTATAGAAAAAAAGAATGGCAGAGCGGCTGTGGTTGACTGATAGCTTATTACTTTAAAACGACACTGTTGGTTAACCAGTACCTTCTGAAGCGGACTTAACCGAAAAAAAGCAAGCAGGCAAGATAGATTTTAAGCCACGAAGTAACGACTATAACCGCAAAAGGTGTCGTTTCTTCGTGGTTTTGCGGTTTAAAACCGCAAAACTTCTTGACAAGGTTTGCGCAATCGCTTATAATTACGGTATCGGAGGTGCGGGAAATGATACTGAGAGAGAACTACGTTAAAAGAATAATGGCGTTCACGGACACGCCGTTTGTTAAAATACTTACAGGTGTGCGTCGGTGCGGCAAATCGACTATACTTGCAATGATAAAGGATCGTTTGATTGAGCGCGGCATTGATGATGAAAGCATACTGATGTATCGGTTTGACTCGATGGAATATGAGGGGATGACCGCTAAGCAAATGTACAGCGCGATAAAGGAGCGTATTGCAAGTGACGGACGCACATATATTTTTCTTGATGAGGTTCAGGAAATAAGGGGCTGGGAAAAGGTAGTTAACTCGCTGCAAACTGATTTTAATACTGATATATATGTAACCGGCTCCAACTCAAGAATGATGTCCTCCGAGATTGAAACTTACCTGACGGGACGCTATGTTTCATTCAGGATATTTACCCTCTCGTATGCGGAGTATCTGACATTCAAAAAAGAACATTCACCTCTCTCGGATAAAAAGACCGAGCTTTTCAATTACATACGACTTGGAGGCTTCCCGGCAACGCACCTTCGTCCATTTACGGATGAGGAAGTCTATACCATAGTGCGCGACATATATAACTCAACTGTCTTTTCCGATATTGTCCGACGGAATCAGGTGCGGAAGATCGATCAGCTTGAGCGTGTGGTGAAGTTTGCTTTCGATAATGTGGGCAAGACTTTTTCAGCGAAATCCATATCCGATTATCTCAAATCCGAAAACCGCAGGATTGACAATGAAACCGTTTATGGCTATCTTGAAAAGCTTGAAAAGGCATATATTCTGCACCGCTGCTCACGCTATGATATTCAGGGCAAAGAGCTTCTTAAAACACAGGAGAAATTCTACCTTGCGGACAGCGCGTTAAAATACAGCGTTCTTGGCTTTGATCCGCGCTCGGTTGCGGCAATGCTTGAAAACGTGATATATATAGAACTTTTAAGGCGCGGCTATAAAGTGAACATCGGAAAAATGCCGAATGGAGAGGTGGATTTTGTTGCTGTGCGGCAGAATGATAAGCTGTATATTCAGGTGACACGCGAGATTTCAAACGCATCCACAGAGGAACGGGAGTATTCAAGGTTCAGCAGTATCCACGACAATTATCCCAAATACCTGCTGACTGCCGATGATTTCGTCGGAGGCAATTATGAGGGGATAAAGACAATGCATGTGGCGGATTTTCTACTGAGCGATGAGTTCTAACAGAAAAAAGCCCACCTGTTTCAGTTTCGGTACTGAATCGGTGGGTTATTGTTTTTTCCTGATTTCATTGGGAGTTTGCCAAATGCCAAAGAACAACCATAATCTGATGCCGCATCATTCGCCTTCACCGTCGGTTATGCTGTTGTCGGCGGGCAGCATCTCAACGTCACGGAGCTTTCGGAGTATGGCGCGTGTACGGGTTCCGATGAGCTTTTCAAGCTCGTCGTTCGCGCTTGAAATGCGGCTTTGGGCTGTCGTCAGCACCTTTTCAAAATTCATAAATTCGCTCTTGACCGCGCCGAGTACCTGCCATGCCTCTGTCGAACGCTGCTGCATAGCCACTATCGAGAAGCCCATGCGCAGGCTGTTCAGAAGCGCAGCCATTGTGGAAGGCCCCGCTATGTTCACATGGGTTTCACGCTGGAGCTTTTCAACCATGCCAAGCCTGACCGCTTCGGCGTAAATGCCCTCGGTTGGCAGGAACATGACGGCGAACTCGGTTGTCCTCGGAGGATTTATGTATTTGTCGCGTATGTCCCTTGCAAACCTGAGTATCAGATCGCAAAGCTGTTTTTGGGCAGACGCCACCTGATTGGGGTCGGCGGAATCGTATGCGTCCATGAGCTTCAGATATGCGTCCGAGGGGAATTTGGAATCTATTGGCAGCCAGACGGGTTCATCGCCGTTTCCGGGCAGCCTTACGGCATATTCCACACGCTCCTGGGATTTGCGCTTTGCGTCGAAGTTTTTGACAAACTGCTCCGGCGTCAGTATTTCCTCAAGTATTGCGCCGAGTTGAACCTCGCCGAGAACGCCGCGTGTCTTGACGTTTGACAGAACTTTCTTTAAATCGCCTACGCCGATGGCAAGATTCTTCATTTCACCAAGACCTTGATAGACCTCCGAGAGGCGGTCGTTTACAAGCTTAAAGCTTTCGGTTATGCGCTTGTTAAGGGTCTCCTGAAGCTTTTCATCGACTACGCCCCGAACCTCATCGAGGCTTTTTTTCATGGTGTCGCGTACATCGTCAAGATGCTTGTCGTTGTCCGCCTGCATGGTCGAAAGCCGCTTCTCAACGGTTTCCCTTATGTCGGACAGCGCACTTGAGGTGGAGCTTTCAAATGTGCGGAAACGATCCTCGGTGGACTTGGCATTGTGTTCGATTATTCCGCTCATGGCATTCTGCTTCTCGGTCATTATACCAAAAAAAGCCTCCTGCCGCGAGGAGAGCTGATCTGCGGAGCCGCGCTGCATCGTTCGGATGTTCTCACCCAGATAGCGCATCTGCTGCTCCATATCCTCGGATATGTCCTTCTTTGCCCTGTCGAGACTCCTGTCGCTGTCACGCTTGAAGCTTGACAGCATCTCGTCCGTCACGGCGTCCCTGTTCGACCTGAAAAGTATTGCTGCGACGGAGCAGCCGCCGGAGAGCAGTATCACCAGTATTATAACTATGAATTGCCATGTTTCCATATTCAAACTATACCTTGTAAATGTTATTTGCCGCGTTTTCAAAATCGAGTGCGCGGCGGAATGCCTCCTCAAGGGAGACTCCCGTCATGACGGCTCCATGCCCCTTGAGAAGAACGGCGGGAGCTTTGCCCATGTGAGCGATACAGCCCTCTGCAAGCTCGCGTGAGCCGACGGGATACACGGGAGCCGTGGGAATGCCGAGGTGATTCACTTCCGCTTCGGCAAGCCGTATGAGGGCGGGAGAGTGGGTATGTATGACGGCGTTCACATCGGGACGGCTGCGGTAAATGTTGAGGTGCATGAAAAGCTCCATGCTGGGTTCACGGGGCTTTTCGACCGCCTCGCCGTCAAGACGGAACACGGGTATGTCCGCTTCCGTTATTTCGTGATAGGGCATCGTGGTCGGCGTAATGAATACAAGCCCCGATTCACGGTCAAAGAAGCTTATATTTCCTCCCGTGCCGCTTGTCAGCCCCTTTTCAAGCATTTCGATGCCCGTTCTTACTATGAGTGTTTTTATGACGTTATTTGCTTCCATGATTCTTCAGGGTTCCCTTGCCGAACTTGACTACGCTCGAATTGTCAAGAGCATGGAATATGAGCGAGCCGGAAAGCGCGCCGAAGGCATACTGTATGGCGTTTGTCCAAAGTCCGAACACAGCCACGCTTATGCCAAACAGCATCAGCTCGTAAATGAAGTAGCCCAATGGCATTATAAGACCCGCTATAAAGGGGGGGATGCGGTTGAATTTTTTGAGCATAATGCCGCAGACGAGTGCCATAAGTCCCTTTATGACAAATGTTGCGGGAGCGTAAATGGCGGAGCCGTGGAGTACATCGGCAAGCGCGGAGCCGAGTGCCGAAACAACGGAGCCGCCTACAGGGCCCAAAACGTATGCCGATACATAGACCGCGGCGTCGCCGGCATTGAGGTATGCTCCTCCTGAGCCCATGGGGAGGGGTACGGAGGCGAATAAAGTGAGTAAAGCTATGATTGCGAGCAGTATGCTGTGCATCACAAGGGAGCGGATTTTGTCGTTTGAAAAATCACTGTTGTTGTTCATATGAATGTTCATCCTTTCTTTTTTCCAACACGGGTATTATATCACATGTCGCTGCGTATTGAAAGCTGCATCGGCATTGATTTGTACTCTACGAAACCTTTCCAATGATATGGCTCGCCCAGATACGGTAATAGGACGGGTTGAGATGTATGCCGTCGGATGAGGCTTCGGAGGGAAGATACCCCTCCGAATTGAGGAAGGCGGAGGGATTGCCTATGAATCTTACGCCCTTTCCGATGCCGTCCGACTGCCCCTGACCGTTGGAACGCGCTTTAGTGACGGGCGTTATGGCAAGCACATATACCTTAGAGCCGGGAACGCGGCTTCTGACGTCGTCTATCAGCTTGCCATACTTATTTATGAATGTTGACTTGCTGGGCCAGCCTGATTCGTTGGTGCCGAAATTGAGTATTATTTTGCTGTAGCTCTTTCCGTTCAACTCGTCGATTATGGGCTTGGAGCTGCCGTCAAGATGCGCCGTGTAGACCGTACTGACGTTGACGCCTATCTTTGTAAGGAAAGTGCCATGAGTAATTATACCGTATGTGTGTATGCCATGAAGAACGGAGCTTCCAATGAACGCGGCATTGTCAAACACACTCTGATTGCCGCCGGAGGGCGGGTCGGTAGGCTTTGCCGTCGGTTTAGCCGTCGGTTTAGCTGTTGGCTTAGCTGTCGGTTTAGCCGTAGGAGCCGCCGTGGGCTTGGCTGTGGGAGCCGCCGTGGGTTTAGCCGTAGGAGCCGCCGTGGGTTTAGCCGTAGGAGCTTCCGTGGGTTTAGCCGTAGGCGTTGCTGTCGGAGCCATAGTCGGAGCATCGGTAGGGGCGGCAGTCGGAGCTTCGGTCGGAGCTTCTGTGGGAGCTGCTGTTGAAAGCTGTGTCGGAGCCGAAGCGGGAATCTCTATTACATCCTCTGCATCCTCGGAAGGCTCGGAGGGTGCGGAAGAAGGAGAAACCGTGGTTTCGGCAGACCTGTCTTCGGGACTGCGCACGGGCGCACAAGCGGCAACGAAAACGCTCAGAATAAACAACAAAAAAGCAAGTATTTTTCTCATAAAACTGTTATGCGTCAGCTTGCTTTTCCAAGCTTGCGCAGCTCCTCCTTTTCAAGCTCACGATACGCCACCTTGCCGACGAGCGTCTTGGGCATATCATCCCTGAACTCTATATCGTATGGCATGGCATACTTGGCAATGTTCTTGCGGCAGTAGTCCATGAGAGCCTTCTTGGTATCCTCGTTGCCGGGTACGCCGTTGCGCAGAGTTATGAATGCCTTTACCTTCTGTACCTTGTAAGCGTCGGGAACGCCTATTACGCAGCTCATTCTGACAAGCTCATTGGCGTCGAGTATGTTCTCTATCTGACCGGGATATACGTTGTAGCCGGAGGATACTATCATGCGCTTGGCGCGTCCTCGGAAGTAGATGAACCCGTCCTCGTCCATTATGCCGAGATCACCTGTATAGACCCATGTAAGACCGTCGGCGTGCTTGCGGAGCGTCTTAGCCGTTTCTTCGGGCTTATCCATATACTCCTTCATGACTGTGGGGCCGGCAAGCAGTATTTCGCCCTCCTCTCCGTAGGGAAGCTCCTCATCGGTGTCGGGCTTGACTATCTTGATATAGGTATCGGGGAAGGGCAGCCCTATGGAGCCCTCTTTTGCCATGTGAGGCGGCGTTAAACAGCAGGCGGTGACGGTTTCGGTGGTGCCATAGCCCTCACGCACCTCTATGCCGGCTCGGTGCGCCTTGAGAAAGCGGTCGAGCTTTTTCTTCAATTCAATGGAGAGAGAGTCGCCTCCTGAGAAAACTCCCTTAAGCTTTGAAAGGTCTACTTTATCCATGTTGGGAAGCCGCAGGAGTGCTTCAAAGAGCGTGGGAACACCGGCTATGAAATTGCATTTGACAATGCGCTTGGCGTATTCCTTGGGAGTTACCCTTGGAAGCAGGAGGCATCTTCCTCCGCCGGCGAGCATCGTGTGTATGCAGACGCCCAGACCGAAGCCGTGGAATATGGGCATCGCGGCAAGCATTACGTCGCCGGGCATGAACATGGGATTGACCGCCTTGACCTGAGCGGCAAGCGCGTTGAAATTACGATTGGTGAGAACGATACCCTTTGTGGTTCCGGTAGTGCCGCCGGAGTAGAGTATGACGGCGGGATCATCCGCCTTGCGGCGCACTTTGTAGTTATAGAAGCACATATGGCTCATGCGCATGAACTCGTTCCAGCGTATGACGGGAGCGTCCTTGGGTATCTTCTTGATCTTTCTGCCCTCGGTAAGCATGTATCCGGCTTTAAGGGGTTTGGAAAGCTCATCTCGGACGCTTGCGATTATTATATTGACAACATTTGTGTTGTGTCGGATGCTCTCAAATTTATGATAGAACTGGTCGAGCGTTATGGCTGTGACGCTTTTGGACTCGTTCAAATAGAATTCTATCTCCTTTTCGGCGGAGAGCGGATGTATCATGTTAGCTATCGCGCCAATAAGGTTGACGGCATAGAACATGTATATCGCCTGCGGACAGTTGGGCATGGCGATTGTTACATTGTCGTTTTCACGAACACCTATTGTGCGGAGGGCCTTTGCACAGTTTTCGACCTGCTGAACGAATGTGCGGTAGCTTGTGGAGCGTCCCATGAAATCAAAAGCTATGCTGTCGGGATACATACGCGCGGTTTCCTGCACCGCCTCAAACATGGTGCCGTCAAAATAGTCGAGATGCATGGGCAAGTCACCGAGGTTCTTTTCCCATGGCGTTTTTGCTGTTATTGTCATTTTAATAAGCTCCGATCGGTATTGCTTCAGGGCTGACCGCATTAAAGGGCAGTCCCGATTGATTATTATGAAATAATAATAATTATATTGTCGCTTGAGCGCATTGTCAAGGATATTCGAAAAAACAACTAAAAATGGCAGTAAAAAAACAGCCCCCGGAGAAGGGCGGGTGCTCATAAGAAAGTTTCGGATCAAAAACGATTTGGGCATCTGTCTGAAGGGTTGGCAAACAAAGAATACCGGATTGCTGGAATTATCGAGCAATCCGGTATTCTTTCATGGGGAGAAGCCCCTTATGAGACTTCTCCCGCCTGGATTCTTTTGTGCTTTTTGGTTATCACCGGGGTCGGCTCATCTGCATATTTCCAGAGGTCTTTCTGCGGTGTACAGATCTCCATTTTTTCGGCCTTTGCCCAGGATGGGATTTTGGGTTGGAGTTCGGTCATTCGAAGCATCATCTGCTCCATATGATCCAAAATAATCGCTTACTGTAGCCTTTACATCTTATACTCGGTAGCGTTGATTATCTGGGTATCTTTCAGCTTGCCGAGGAAAGAGCCAAGCATTCCGCCAACCATTCCACCCTCGCCGTCTTCATCGTCGGAACCCTGCCCGGACACCTGAATCATGGCTACATCCTCGGCAATCATATTGACGGCCTCTTCCTGCTCCTTGGTGCAGATAACCATAGCGCAATCCACGATAT
>CADAGD010000071.1 GCA_902787375.1 uncultured Eubacteriales bacterium | reverse complement strand
AATGGTAGTGCGACAAAGAATGAATGCTCGTTATCATTAAAATACCTTTTTTATATGGCATTTAATAATTGCCTGCTAAAATCGGCGTCGAATAAAAAAGAAAAATGATATAAGTTGTTTTTGTATTGCAAAGTTTTAAAATCGGGTTTATAATGGGAATGGGAAATTCCCAAAAAATAAAAAAATTTGGAGGAATTAACAAATGGCTCTTGTCACAAGTACCGAGATGTTCAAGAAGGCATATGACGGCGGTTACGCCATCGGCGCATTCAACGTAAATAACATGGAGATTGTTCAGGGCATCACCGAGGCGGCTGCCGAGCTGAACGCTCCCCTTATACTTCAGGTATCCAAGGGCGCACGCGCCTATGCGAATCATACATACCTTATCAAGCTGGTGGAGGCTGCTGTTATCGAAACCGGTCTGCCCATAGTTCTTCATCTGGATCATGGCGACAGCTTTGAGCTTTGTAAGAGCTGCATAGACGGCGGTTTCACCTCCGTTATGATCGACGCTTCCGGAAAGCCCTTTGCGGAGAATATCGAGATAACCCGCAAGGTCGTTGAGTACGCCCATGACCACGGCGTTGTTGTCGAGGCTGAGCTCGGCACACTTGCCGGCGTTGAGGACGAGGTCAATGTCAAGGCCGAGGATTCCTCCTACACAAGGCCCGAAGAGGTTGAGGAGTTCGTTTCCAAGACCGGCTGCGACTCCCTTGCGATAGCCATAGGCACAAGCCATGGCGCTTACAAGTTCACGGCCGCTCAGTGTACCCGCAACGAGAAGGGCATACTTGTACCGCCGCCCCTCCGTTTTGATGTTCTTGAGGAGGTTCAGAAGCGTCTGCCCGGATTCCCCATCGTTCTTCACGGCTCGTCCTCGGTTCCGCAGGAGTTTGTCAAGATGATAAACGAGAACGGCGGCAATATGCCCGACGCCGTAGGCATTCCTGAGGAGCAGCTCAGAAAGGCCGCCGCGATGTCCGTCTGCAAGATCAATATCGACTCCGATCTGCGTCTTGCCATGACAGCGAACATCCGCAAGTATTTCAACGAGCATCCCGATCATTTCGATCCCCGTCAGTATCTCAAGCCCGCCCGCGCCGCCATCAAGGAGCTTGTAAAGCATAAGATCGTTGATGTTCTCGGCTGCGACGGCAAAGCGTAATTCGGCTTCATGCAGGAAAATGATTTCACGATTCTGCTCACCGATGAGGAGGGCGGAGAGATAGAGTGTGAGCTGCTCGACAGGGTGGTCTGCGAAGGTGAAAGCTTCTGCATACTGTTGCCCGTTGACGACGACAGCTCGGAGCCGGAAGCCATAATTCTCAGGGAGAATGCTTTGGGAGAACTGGAGGGCTTTGACGACGCCGATCTGCTCGACAGGGTGTTTTCGATATTCCTTGAAAAGAACGGCAATAACGGATAAACCTTTGTCAATTTGAACAATTAATTCAATCAAAATGCCCCGTTGACTTTATTTTTCACGGAAAATGAAGTATAATGGGGCATGATTGTTTCTGCGCCGATGCGCAAGGAAAGGATGTTGAAATGAATAATCCATCAAATATTCTTATAGACGGTTCAAAATTCGGAGTGGACTGGCTCAAGATATACTGGTACGGAGCATTGATAGTTCTCGGAGTTATCATAGCTTATGTTCTATGCTCCCATGAGGCGAAACGCAGGGGATACCACAAGGATTGCGTTATAGACCTGTGCCTCATATGCGTCCCGCTCGGAGCGATATTCGCAAGAATATATTACATCCTGTTTTCGTTGGATGCATTCATACGACCGGGCATGAGCTTTGGCGAGACAGTATGGGGCATGATAAATATAAGGGATGGCGGGCTTGCCATATACGGCGCGATAATAGGCGGCGTCATAGGAATGCTCATATATTCCCGTATCAAGAAGATGCACTTTCTTTCATTGACAGACCTCGTGCTTCCGACCGTCGCGCTTGCGCAGGCGATAGGACGCTGGGGCAACTTCTTTAATCAGGAGGCATATGGCAGAGTCATATCCGAGGGCTTCCCGCCGTATTTCCCCTTAGCCGTGAAAATCGACGAGTGCCATCAGGCGTGCTGTGCCGGGCTTCCGTCGAATCTTGGCAATATACACTATGCCACATTCTTCTATGAGTCATGCTGGTGCTTGCTGATATTCGCGGTACTCTGGTTTTTTGTGAGAAAGCATACCAAAAACCGCGGTGATATTACAATGACGTACCTGATAATGTACGGCTTTGAGCGCATGATAGTCGAGGGTCTGAGGACGGACAGCCTTATGCTCGGAAGCATAAGGGTGTCGCAGCTTTTATCGGCACTTCTGGTGATATTCGGCATGGCGTTCCTCATCACAAGAACGGTTTTGGAGAAAAAACGCGGTCACGCCGTTTGGCCGGTTGAGGAGGCGTATTACGGCTCCAAGCCCGAATGTGCCAAGCGTGAGGATAACGCGGAGGAGGAGAGCTTTTCCGAAAGCGGAGAGCCGATTGAGTCCGAGTCGGAGAACGAGGCATCCGAAGCTGATTCCATGGCAGGGAACGGAGAGGATTCAATATGAAAGGAATCAAGGGAACAGTAATAACTGTGCTGGCATTATCGAGCCTGACCGCATGCGTGAATAAAGCGCCCGTGCTTCACGGTGAAACGCTTCTTGTGACCGAAGCTCCTGAACAGCTTACCGAGGAGCCTGTCGAGGTACAGACTGCCGCTCCGACGGAGGCATACAGCGGAATGGACATGAAGGATGAGCTTGGCAATCAGATAGTCGGCGATGAGCATTTCAAACAGTATTTGACGTTCAAGAATCTGATAGTCTATGAGGAGGACGGGGATACATTCCTCGACGGTATAATAAAAAACGACTATGTGAAGCCCATCGCCTGCGCTGTGGATATTGTTTACAGGGATGGTGACGGAACCGAAGTCGCAAGAGCAAGGCTCCAAACAAAGGATGGAATGTATATGCTCATGCTTGAGCCGGGTGAAACAACGATTCTGGCAAGGATACTCACCGATATGAAGCTTTCCGGCAGGGAATATGAGATGGAGTTTGATGATGATATAGGGGTAAAGCCCGTGTATTGACGAGAGTGATTTAAAAGCGGGAGCTTCGATCGGAAGCCCCCGCTTTTTGTTGCATATGGTTACAATACAGTCTTATTCAGCCTGTTCAAGCTCGGCTGCCAACTGCAAAATGGCGTTCACATCAAATGCTTGGGTTGAAACATAGTACACATCGCCGATTATGCTGTCGCAAAGATTATCATAGAACAGGTACATATCGCCGCCTATAAAGCCTGATTTAGAGTATGCTATATGCCCGTCGGAATAAAGCTCATAGACAAGCAGATTCTGAGACATTTCGCTTCCCTCGTAATAATCACCTATGGAAAACTCAAGCACCTTCTCGCCGTGGTCGCCCGCTCCGCAGTTAAAGCGGTATGAGGTTCCAAATCCATCGTCATCCTCGGAAACGGCGTTTATGAATCTGCTCACGTCTTCCTCGCCGGTGATGTATGTGGTCTTGCCGTCACGAACGATGCGCACAGCTTTGCTTTCAGTTATAATGTCGTAGGTAAGATGCGAATACGACTTGGGATAGTAGGTGTACATTACGGCAAAGAAGAAGGCGGTTGACTGTTCGTCAAGGGGGGCTGAGGCATATTCGCCGTCGTCCCTTGCCACGTTGCCCAAACGGTCTATTGTGTAGACGGTTTCTTTCCCCGTGCTGTCCGTGAGAATGTATTCGGCTTTATTCTCATTCTCGCTGAGGGTGGAGGATTTGCCCGAAAAGTCAAGGGATACTACCATCTCATAAAAGGCGTTGAATATGCTTCCGTCCGTTATGTCGATAGGCTCGGTAAAGGCGGGGCGGCTGGGATCGGTGACTTTCAGAGTATATCCGCCGTCGAATGTACTGACTTCATTCTTGGATGGGATCGAATAGTTCTCATATGTGTAGACCGCAAGCGGGTCGGAGAACTGTTCAGCGGTATCTCTGTTAAATCTGTAAACTATCTGATGGAACTTTCCGTCTTCATAAAGCTCGTCGATCCATTCATCCTCCTTTGAAAGATCATAGTCCTCAAGCTTGCCGAGCTTATATCCGTTATCGGCTGTGTCGGTCTCGACGGGTTCCTCGGTTGCGACCGGTGCCTCTGTCACGACGGGCTCCTGTGTCGCAGCGGCTTCGGAGGGTTTTTCCCCTACGGCCCCTACGGCCTCTGCGGTTTCTGAGGCTTGTGCTGTCTGTTCGGTGGTATCGGGTTTGTTATCCTTGTCCGTCGGGTTCGCAACGCAGGCGGTTATGACGGCAAGGCAGAGCATGACTGCTAAAACAGTTACAAAGAGTTTGGGTTTTGAATAACTCATAGCGTTTTTTATGCGGCTCCTTACTCCGCTTTCGCCAAAGGCGAGTGGTGTCATTGTGGGAAACTGTCTTCCGACAGCAAAGGAGAGGAGGGTGGTTGAATACTGCTTGCGGATGGATGGGTTTTCTCCAAGCACCTTTTCATCGCAGCTCATCTCCATATCCTTGTTCGAGAGGAAAAACGCAAGCCAGCAGAGGGGATTGAACCAATGCAGGGCAAGCAGTATGAAGGAGAACACCTTTATTATGTGATCACCGCGCTTTAAGTGATAGCGTTCATGCGCGAGGACGTACTCCTTCTCGTGTTCGTCAAGACCGAACGGAATGTGTATACGGGGATTGAATATGCCCAATATGAACGGCGAACGCACGCGGTCGGACTCGAATACATTGCCCTCCATGCGGACGGCGGTCGCCAGATTGCGACGCATATTGATGTAGAAAAACAGGTTGTAGCCTATGAGCGCAGCCGCCCCCAGGAGCCAGACTATCGTTGCCGCCGTGCCGAGTATACCGGCAATATCCACGGAAGCTGCGCTTACCGCCTCATGCACGGGAGCCTGCGTCGCCATTGCCTGCGCGGGAGCGTACGTCGTCATTGCGCTCTGTATCGGAGCATTCGAGGACAGCACCGTTTCCAAGCCTGCGGCATTGCTCATATCGGCGGCACGGTGTATGTACTCAATGCCGCCGGCTCCGCTTGAGGCCGCCTGCGTCGGAACGAACCTGAACAGGCTCAACGCCATCTTTATGCTCACAGGACAGCAAAGCCTGAATGCCGCCGCTCCCCAGAGGAGGTACGACCATTTCTTGGGAGCCCTTTTGAGCAGAAGCCTCGCAATGAGTATGACCGCGATTACAAGCCCGCCCGAAATGCTCATGTTCAGTATTGTAAAGAATACTTCCTGCATATTAATATCTCCGTTTTAATACTCAATCCCTGTGGCTGTCTATCAGCGTTTTGAGTTCGTCTGCTTCTTCGTCGGATATCCGCCTGCCGCCGAAGAAC
>CADAGD010000070.1 GCA_902787375.1 uncultured Eubacteriales bacterium | reverse complement strand
GTTTTTTTGAAAAACGGCAGGGTAGAACGGCAAAAATCGATTGAAAGCTATATGCTTTAAATCAGCTCATTCTCAAGACGTTAATTAATCATTGTCTACTAATCGGGAGCGGAAATAAATCGGAGGCGCACTGATGAAAGCTTTGGATATGCTTGTAAGATACGGAAGTCCTTTTAAAACACATTTGAATGGATTGGTGAAAGCCGCGGCCGCGGGTATTCTGATAATCAGCTCGACCGCAGCGGCGGGCTGTCGGTTCATGCCCGTTAAGGCGGTTGACGCCTCGCCTACCGAGCTTGTGACGGTCGATATAGACCCCGCGCCCGCCTATGACGCGCTGACGGAGATTACCGCCGAGCCGACTGCCGTGCCGACCGCCGAGCCTGTCACGATAGAGGAAAAGCTGCTTGCCGGCATTCAGTATCCGCTTGACGGAGGGAACCCGATAGACGACATGTGGACGGGGGAGTATGTCGATATAGACGGCGACGGAACTGCCGAGCGGCTCCATGTAGCCGACATCGACGGCGGGCCTGTATTCTGCATAGACGATGAGCCGTTCATGGACGTCGGCTCCAAGATAACGCTTGCGTCGCTCGACGGAAAAAACATAGTGTTCATAACCGAAAAGGTATACGAGCCGGGCTTTTCGGTGTTCTACCCCGATGAGGACGGGAACCTCTATTGCCGCCTGTTCGCCGTATCAAGCGAGGGACACGCGAACACGCTTGAAAGATGTTCGTCATACGAGGAGTACATAGAGGCAGGGCTTGAGATAATACTGGAGAATCCCATGCTCTACTCCAAAACGGAGGATGGACGCCGCTTTATCGAGCTTGATATGAACCTTGACGGCAAAAAGGACGAGATTTCCTTTGACAGTACCACACTCTCCGTAAACGGCAGAGAAAACCAAAACATAATGAAAACCACAATGCCCAGATTCAGGTATGACGCCGAGCGCGATTCCATAGTAATCTACGGCTCCGCGGGCGATTTTGCCCTGAGCCTGCGCCTTGACGGACGTGACCTTGTCGAAAATATCAGCCATCCCAAGCTCCTGTGACGCCGAGCCTTGATAACGGAACATGGTCATTTCCCATAAGCCGCCGAGTACCTATTGCTGAGGCAGGCATAGCCCTCATGCGTGACGGTGTAAAAGAGCAAATGACCGCTGCCGTCCAAAAACGCTATGTCGTCAAGACCGAAATCCGTCCTCTTTACCCTGTAATGATTTGTTGAAGTCACAATAAAAAACGATTCAAGCGAGCATAGATAATCGAAGAATGCCCGCTTTTTCAGAAAAGTGTATTGAACCGCCGCCCTGCCCGGAGCCTTGGTGCCAAACCATCTATCGACGATCTCCGTTTTTTCAAGCGGCATCAGCTCCTTGGCTGTGCTGACAATGACGTCGCCGTCATCCCTGCCGTCGATCTGCACAATGATTACTCTTTCCGTATTCTTCCTTATCAAATTCAGAATATTCAGATATTGGCTGTGACTGTTTAAAATGACGTCTGTGTAATCGTGCCTTTGAATATCGCGCCGGTTGTCCTTCATTCCTGCCTCCCTGCTTTCCGTTTTGCAATTTCATTTTACTACTATCAGATATGCTTTTCAATGCCCATGCGATATGAAGGGCGGCTCACCGTGCCGGAATTTATCAGAAAAAATGCCAAGGCTCCTCGGCTCCCGCATGTTTAAAGACTCCCACGGCTGGCTGAGCTGATACAACAATAAGAATCCTGAGCATTTTGTTCTCCCGTTGCGTTTTAACCGCGCCTTGACCGACGCGGTGTTCCCCTGATATGATACAGCTCGGATGTAAACCCGATGTAAATTCCGCGGATATTTAAAGTTGATGCTTCAAACCGCTGACAAATCCCAAATGCGCCGGAAATACCTGACTTCCCCTGTGAGGGGAAGGGGGACCGCCGCCTCAGCGGTGGTGGATGAGGTGGCAAAAAACTCAATGAACACTTAGTTTTTTTTGATAGTGCCATTGTTTCCACCTCATCAGTCAGACTTCGTCTGACAGCTTCCCCTCAAAGGGGAAGCCGAGTAAAGCAGACTTTGTCCGTAGTCTGAGCTGATGCTCTATTATTAATTCTTATTTTATCGCGCAATATCCCTTGCGATCCGCATGAGCCTTTCGGGTGTATTATCCTTGGGATGGACGGCGCAATGCTCCAGCAGGGCGGTCTTTATCTCGCCGACGCGGGGCGAGGGGGGGATGCCGAGCCAATTCATAATGTCTGCGCCGGTGCAGGCAAGCTCGGATGCCGAGAAGGGTGTGCTGTCCTTTATCATTTCGTCAAGCACGCGCCGCCATCTTACGGCGGACTTGACCTCTATGTATTCGCCGACGGAGCCTCTGAAATCCGCTTCGCGTATATCGCAGAGGGCTTTTGTCCGTTCCACGCCCCATCTTCCGAACCTGCGTTTGAGGGTTTTCTCCTTGGCGCGTCCGTCGAGGTCGAACATATGGTGCCGCACGAGCCATGCCGCCTCCTCAACGGTCGAATTGTCGAATCGCAGACGCTTGAGCGTTTCCCGCGCTATCAGCTCGCCCTCGACGTCGTGACCGTGCATATTTCCCTGTCTTTCAAGCTGAACGGGCTTGGCGACGTCATGGAATACGCAGCCGAGGCGCAGCTTCAGGTCGGGCTTTGACATGGCGGCAGTATAGAACATGTGTTCTAAAACATTGTAGCGGTGGAACTTGGGGTTCTGCTCAATGCCGCGGCATCGGGCAAGCTCAGGCAGGCAGACGTCGATAACGCCCGCGGCGTCCAAGAGTTTAAGTCCTCTAAGAACGCTGTCAAGCGCGGGGACGCCGTACTTCACATCCGCCATGAGTATTTTTTTAAGCTCGTCGCGTACGCGCTCGGCGGAAATGTCCGCAAGCAGCGGAGCGCATTTTTTGGCGGCGGCGAAGGTTTTTTCCTCTATGTCGAAGCCCAGCTCGGCGGCGAAGCGGCACAGGCGCATTATCCTCAGCCCGTCGTCGCTGAGTATGTCCTCCGGGTCTTTTGAAGTGGTTCGCATGAGCCTTTGTTCTATATCCGCAAGCCCGCCGGTGGGGTCGTGTATGCGCCCCGTCAGCACGTCGGCGTATATGGCGTTCACGGTAAAGTCGCGCCTGAAAGCGTCCTCCTCAAGGCTTTCGGCGAAGGCTATTCCGACGGGTCTGTGCGCGCCGCCCTCGGAATAGGTATCCGAGCGGAAAGTGGTATGCTCATACGCCCCGTCCCCGATATGTATTTCGACCATGCCGAACGCGATGCCCTTGGGAACGGTCTTGAAGCCCGCTCTTTCGCAAAGCTCAAGCACCTCGTCGGGACGCAGCCGGCTCGTTATGTCCGTGTCGGATATTCGCTTGCCGAGTATGGTGTTCCGCACATGTCCGCCGACGACAAAGAGCGTCGCGCCCCTCTCACGAAACAGCTCCGCAAGCCTTATGAGGTCATTATTGAAATCGAATTTGGGAGTGATATTCATATTGTCCGCCTATAACACAGGCTGCCGTCCCGTGGGAAACGGCAGCCCTTATGATTATTCTGTTATTCCTCCGAGCTTTCCCCGTCCGGCTCGACCTCCGTAAAGTCAAGCTCGGACGCGCTCTCCGCGCTTTCGGTCACGGGAGATTCATGGCTTGCCTCATGCTCATGCGCCGCCTTTTCAAACGCCTCCTCCTCGTTGTGGGGAGCGCGGGCTATCGAAACGACCCTGTGTTCGTCGTCCACCCTCATAAGCCTTATGCCCTGAGTGTTCCTCGATATGACGCTTATATCCTTTGCGGGAACGCGGATTATAACGCCGTCGTCGCGGACGAGCATTATATCCTCATCGTCGGTACACATGCGCAGGCAGACGAGATTTCCCGTCTTGGGAGTGAGCTTCAGCGTCCTGACGCCCTTGCCGCCCCTTGACTGGGTGCTGTACTCGGCTTCCTCGGTGCGCTTGCCCAAGCCGCGCTCGGTTATCGCAAGCACATAGCAGCCGGGATAGACCTTGGTCATGTCGATGACCTCGTCGTCCTCGTCGAGCTTTATGGCTCTTACGCCCGTCGCGGTTCTGCCCATGGGCCTTACGTCGTCCTCATGGAAGCGTATGCTCATGCCCTTGGAGGTTCCTATCATTATATCGTCGCCGCCCGACGTGAGCTGAACGCCTATGAGCTCATCGTCCTCACGCAGTCCGAGGGCTATTATGCCGCCCTTGTGTATGTTCTCGAAGTCCTTGAGAGCGGTCTTCTTTATTATGCCCTTTTTGGTAGCCATAACAAGGTATTTACCGCCGTTGGTGTACTCGTTTACCGGGAACGCGGCGGCGACCTTTTCGCCGTTTCTGAGCTGGAGCAGGTTCACGATAGCCGTACCCTTCGCCGTTCTTCCCGCCTCCGGTATGAGGTAGCATTTTATGCGGAACGCCCTTCCCGTATTGGTGAAGAACAGTATGTGCGAATGGGTGGATGTGACGAAAATATCCTTAACGAAGTCCTCGTCGCGGGTGGTATGCCCGGAAACGCCGACGCCGCCCTTATGCTGGGTGCGGTAGGTGTCCTCATTGATGCGCTTTATATAGCCGAGGCGCGTCATTGTGACAGCCATATCCTCCTCCTGGATTATGTCGTCCATGTCGATGTCCTCAATGACCTTGGTTATCTCGGTGCGTCTGGCGTCGGAATAGCGCAGCTTGATATCGAGTATCTCGTCCCTTATGACGGAGAGCAGCAGACCCTCGTCGGACAGCACGCGCTTGTAATACTCGACCTTGGCGCGAAGCTCGCTCTCCTCGTTCTGGAGCTTCTCGCGCTCAAGACCTGTCAGACGCTGCAAACGCATATCCAGTATCGCCTGCGCCTGCTTCTCGGAGAATCCGAAGCGTTCCATGAGGTTTACCCTTGCCGCCTGAGCGTTGGGGCTTGCCTTTATTATGGCTATGACCTCGTCGATGTTGTCGAGAGCCTTCAAAAGACCCTCGATTATGTGCAGACGCTCCTCCGCCTTTTCAAGGTCGTATCTGGTGCGCCTTGTGACGACGTCCTTCTGATGCTCAAGGTAGTAATAGATTATCTCGCGCAGATTCAGCACCTTGGGCTCGCCGTCCACAAGCACGAGCATTATCGCGCCGAACGTGTCCTGAAGCTGTGTGTGCTTGTAGAGCCTGTTCAGCACGACGTTCGCGTTGACGTCCCTTTTAAGCTCTATTACTATGCGCATATTGCCGCGGCTCGATTCGTCGCGCAGGTCGGATATGCCATCGACCTTCTTCTCATGCACAAGCTCGGCTATCTTCTCGACGAGCCTTGCCTTGTTCACCATGTAGGGTATCTCGGTGACTATAATGCGGGACTTGTCGTTCTTCATGGGCTCTATCTCGGTACGCGCCCTTACGACTATCTTTCCTCTGCCCGTAAAGTAGGCGTGCCGTATGCCCGCGTCGCCCATTATGATGCCGCCCGTGGGAAAATCG
>CADAGD010000069.1 GCA_902787375.1 uncultured Eubacteriales bacterium | reverse complement strand
CGTTTGTTTCGCTCGTTCGTGACAGCTTGGTTATAATAGCACTTCCCTCACCGAATGTCAACACTTTTTTCTGCCTTTTTCAAAACTTTTTTTCAACCGTCTTTCAACTCCCATTTTTCCTTATTGCACCTTGCTTTTTTCTTCCCATTTTACCCGCTTTTTAGAATATCCGTTCGAGATATATTTAAAAGTATATCCCCTTTTTCCCTCTTTTTTTGCCCTCCTTCTTATTCCATTGGTACTACCAATGCCCATTTTTCCTCCCCCGCTTTTTTTGATTTTACAGAAATATACAGGCGCAAAATGCCCTTTTGAGCAAATTTGCGCCTGTTTTATACGTCTGTTCTGTATATCACTTTGTATCAAACCAACTGTGTCCCTCTTCAACATCGGCAACAAGGGGTACGTTCAGCTTCAGCATTTCCCCGATTTTTGTGGTTTGCGGCAATTCACCCTCTATATTATTGCCCATCATACAGTCGTGAAGAAGTTTTTTTACCGTATCGACCTCATCAAGAGGACAGTCGATAAGCAACTCATCGTGTATTTGAAGCACGAGCTTAGCCTTAAGCTTGTTACTTTCGAGTGCGTCATGTACGCGGAGCATGGCAAGCTTTATTATATCGGCAGCCGTACCCTGCACCGGCATATTCATGGCAACGCGCTCTCCGAACGAGCGTGTATTGTAATTTCCGCTTTTAAGCTCAGGCAGATCCCTCTTTCGCCCTGTCAGCGTGACCGCATAGCCGTTTTTTCTTCCATCCTCAACGGATTTCTTCATGTACTCGCGTACACCCGTGCACCGGTCAAGGTATCTTTCTATAAAGCCCTTAGCGTCCTTCCTTGTTATTCCGAGCTGTTTTGCAAGTCCAAACTCGCTTATTCCGTACACAATGCCGAAGTTTACGGCTTTTGCGGCAGAGCGCATATCCTTTGTCACCTCATCCAAGCCGACTCCGAACACCTCGGCTGCCGTGCGGGAATGAATATCGCCGCCCGAAACGAAAGCATCCTTGAGAGCATTGTCATTGGACATGTGAGCTAACACGCGAAGCTCAATCTGGGAATAATCCGCGCCGACCAGCACATTTCCCTCACTTGCTATGAATGCTTTTCTTATCTGTCTGCCCTGCTCCGTTCTGACGGGTATGTTTTGGAGATTCGGCTCCGCCGAGGAGATACGTCCTGTCGCCGCAACATTTTGGTTCAGGGTAGTATGTATCCTGCCATCGGGGTTTATCTTATTGAGCATAGCGTCAATAAATGTTGATTTGAGCTTTGTAAGGAATCTGAACTCTATTATCTTCTCAACGATGGGGTTTAGACCCTCAAGCGATTCCAGCACGTCACTGTCGGTCGAATACCCTGTTTTAGTCTTTTTCTGCGGTGGGAGTCCAAGCTCGTCAAAAAGCACGGTTCCAAGCTGTTTTGGAGAGAGTATGTTGAATGTATGCCCGGCAAGCCCGTATATCTCCTCCGAAAGTTCGGAAATACGTCCCGTCATACCGTCGCCCAAGCTTCTCAACGCGTCGGAATCGACCGCGAAGCCGGTTCTTTCCATATCAAACAGCACGCGAACAAGCGGAAGCTCGACGCCATAATAGAGCGTATCCACAGATTTTTGCTTCATCTGTTCATTTAATATGAAGTACAAACGCATTACGGCTTTAGCTCCCATTTCCGAAATGCCCACGGAAGCTGCAAGCTCATCAAGGCTTTTCGCCGGATTCAGAGCATTGACCATGTAATCAGCTATCGAAATATCGAACGCCAAGCCATTAAGCTTGATGCCGAATCCGTCAAGCTCATTCATAAGGCGTTTGCCGTCAAACACTATTTTTTTAACATCATCATCTTGAAACACCCCGGCAAGTCCCCTGTATATGCTTTCAGGATCAAGTCCGGGTTCAAGGAGGTTTCCGCCCGTCTTTATAACATACATGACGCCTGATTCCGTGAGCATGGAAAGCTCCTCATCGACGTACAGGGCGATGAGCTTTTCACGCGTCAGCTCCTCCGCAGCCTCTGAAAGTCCTTCCTCAGTTGTTATTTCCCTTGTTTCACTCACAAAAACATGCGTGCCGATTTCCTTTGAGGAGTCGTCCGAAACCAATGCTGCCGCGACCTGTCCATCTCCGCGTTCGGAATCGACCAGCGCCTTGAATCTTGCCCCGCTGCTCTTTAGCCCAAGCCCTGCCATAACAGGAATGGCGTTCTCTATGGACAACATATCAAATTTACAGTCCGCAAGCTCCATGTCTATGGGAGCTTCGCGGCAAATGGTTCCGATGCCATAGCTCATACGAGCCGAATCGGCTCCGTCGATAAGCTTTTTCTGCAAGGCTCCCTTTTCATTCGAGGCGTTCTCAAGCACGTTTTCAAGACTTCCGTATTTTTCGAGCAGGCTTTTAGCCGTCTTTTCGCCAATGCCCTTAATGCCCGGAATATTATCCGAGCTGTCTCCCATGAGGGCTTTGAGGTCTATCATATGCGCGGGGGTAAGGCCGTAATCCTCCATCAGCCTTTCCTTATCATACAGCACGGTTTCGGTTATGCCCTTTTTGGTGAGCATGACCTTTGTTGTATCGGAAATGAGCTGTAAAGCGTCCCTGTCGCCCGTGACAATGAGCGCGGACACGCCCTCCTTTTCCGCTATTTTGGAAATAGTGCCGAGTATGTCGTCCGCCTCATAGCGCGGACACTCGCACACGGCAATCCCCATGCTCCTCAGAAGGCTTTTGAGCGCGGGGAACTGAGGTATCAAGTCCTCCGGAGTGGCGGCTCTGCCCGCCTTATACTCAGGGTAAGTATCGTGTCTGAATGTTCCCCCGTGCATATCGAAGGCGACGAGCATATAGTCGGGCTTTTGTTCCAGAAGCTTCAACAGCATCATGGTAAAGCCATGTATGGCATTCGTCGGAACTCCGTCACGGCTTGTCATAACCGTATGTATGGCATAGTACGCACGGAACATCAGCGAGTTTCCGTCAATAGCGATAAGTTTTTTCATATCAGATTCACCTTGTAAAGCTTTTATTCCAATTCTTCCTCTTCCGTTTCCGGCATCGGAGGCAGCTCGTCAATCGAATGCAGCCCGAAACGGCGCAGAAAAGCATCCGTCGTCCCAAAGAGCATGGGACGTCCGACCACATCCTTTCTCCCAAGTTCCTTTATAAATCCCTGCTTCAAAAGCTGGGATACGGCGTATTCGCATCTGACTCCTCTCACCGCCTCTATGTCCGCCCTTGTTACCGGCTGACGATAGGCTATCACGGAAAGTGTTTCCATCATGGAATCCGAGAGGTTCTTCTCCTGCGGAGGAGCCAAAAGCCTTATGAGCCATTCATTGTATTCGGGAGCGGATACAAGCTGAACCGTATCGTTCGTCGTAAAGAGCCTTATTCCGCGCCTGTTTGTTTCAAGCTCGCTCTCAAGATCGGCAAGCAGTATGTTAAGCTCAAGTTCGTTCATGGAAAAAGCCCTTGCTATTTCGGGCTTTGGAAGCGGCTCTCCCGTAACGAAAAGTATGCTCTCAAGCGCGCCCATGAGCATCTCATGGGTGACTTCGCCCCTCCCGCCCCGTGACGCTTCATCATTGTTTTCAGTCAAGTTGTTTATCAAATCGGTATCTTCCATATAATACAATCAATTCCCCGTTTTATTAAAGCGGCGGGCTCATTCCACCTCATCGTCATAGCTTATGCTCTCGTCGTCCATGACAAGCTCCGCCTCGTTTATGGCTATATCTCCGAAGCCCTCGCTCTGAGCAAGCCTTATCTCGCCCCTTCGAACCATTTCCAGCAATGCCATGAAAGTGACGATTATCTCTATCTTGCCCCTGCCCTCGACATATTTCAGGAACATTATTCTCCCACCTCCGGCTTTGAGGCTTTTCCTTATATTCCCCGAACATATCCTTATGGTGAATCTATCCGCCTCGACATTCCGCACGGGCTTCTCCGCCGCCTCATTCGGAATGCGGTTCAGCGCGACGAGCAGAGCGTGATACAGCCCATCGACCGTCGTATCCTTCAATATTATCTCCCTTGGAGGCAGCGGAAACTCCATGGGCAGTCTGCCGCGCATCAATGAAGCTTCATCAAACAGCTCCCTAAGACCTGCGGAAGCCTCCTTGAACGCCTTATACTCCCTGAGCTGACGAATGAGCGCCTCTCCGGGATCCTCCTCCTCGGCTTCCTCATCCTTGCGCGGACGCGGCATGAGTGTGCGTGACTTCATATATATAAGGGTCGCCGCAACCGATATGAACGCGGACGCCTGCTCCATGTCCAGCTCGTCCAGCTCCGAAAGATACTCAAGGAACTCCGATGTTATCTCGGATACAAATACCTCCCTTATATCGACCTCCGCCTTTTCTATAAGGAAAAGGAGCAGATCAAGGGGACCCTCAAACTGCTTTATATGAACGCGGTATCCTTTGTTTTCGGTCTGCCCTTCCATATCACACGAACAGACCCACTATCATGGCAAATAACGAAACAAACCTCTCAAGCAGCCATGAGGAAACGCCTCCTATCAAGGAAAAGCTTATCCCCATGTTTGAAAGCAGGAAGGACAGTCCGATGAATACATAGAGGATTATCCTTCCGTTGTTCCTCAGCCACATGACCGCCCTCGCGCCAAGCGTCTTTCCGAACACAAGCTCGAATATGTGCGCCCCGTCAAGCGGATAGACGGGTATGAAGTTGAACACCGCAAGTGCGCAGTTGGTTATTCCCAGCATATACAAAAACATATATATGGATTCGGGCAGATTGCCGAGGCTTATCCTGTAAAGGCTCAGCCCCATTATGACCTCAGTCCTTATCGGTATGCCCTTCGACGCGCTGTCATATACCGCGACGGCGACCGCCAAAAGCGCGGCAAACAACGCCAGCATCAGATTCATAAATATTCCGGCAAAGCTCACAATGAACTCGCCCTTTCTGTACTCCCTGTAATTTCTCGGATTGACAGGCACGGGCTTTGCCCAGCCGAAGCCTATAAAGAGCAACGCAAGTATTCCAAGCGGGTCTATATGAGCGATGGGATTGAGCGTCATGCGTCCCATATTCAATGCCGTATTGTCCCCCATGCGGTGCGCGGCATACGCATGAGCCCATTCATGGAAGCTCAGCGAAACCATTATGACTATCAATTCAAACACGACGTACATCAGTTTGGTGGTCATGTCAGCATCACTCATCAGCAAACTAAGCAGCATATCCTATTCCTTTCTGCGGAAAGTATTTCATACAATATCACATTTAGTAGACAATGATTAACCAGACTACGGACAAAGTCTGCTTTTCTTGGCTTCCCCTTTGAGGGGAAGCTGTCAGACGAAGTCTGACTGATGAGGTGGAAACAATGGCGTTATCAAAAAAGCTAAGTGCTTATAGAGTTTTTTTGCCACCTCATCCACCACCGCTGAGGCGGCGGTCCCCCTTCCCCTCACAGGGGAAGGCAGGTATTTCCGGCGCGTTCAACACTTGCCGCCCTACCAATCCGCTTTTTAGGTAATTACAAGGATATATCTCGCAGGAGGTTATCAACCGGTCGTTTCACGATTTTGACCATCCGTTGAATGGTCAAAAAGGTTGATAACGGGCGACTGGGTTCGGCTGAGGGTTGCATTGAGTAATTGCTTAACCAAGTTCGGTGCGGCGCGTACGCTTCCCTCGCAGCAAAGCTGCTTCGGCGTTCCGTTAAAATCGCAACACCGTTGCGTTTTTTTAACGCTGCACGCTCGCGCGGCTCCCTTTGGTAGCAGTTTTATCACTTTGGAGCTAAACTGAGTTAATCAGCATCTACTTTATTATTATACCTCGCTTTTCCACTTTTCGCAACCGCAAAAAAATGTCCCATGCTGTTGCAAAATCCAAAAGCAGGATGTATAATATATGTATAAAAGCCGACGCGGATGCCGCCCACCGAAAGGACGGTCTTCGCAAAAGGTGCTGACTCGGCAAATTTATCTCCACCCAATCAACGCCAAAAGGAGGCTCCCATGGATAAAATCAAAAAATCCAAGCCCCAGTATATCTGGAAGGACAGAAAAAGAATACTTGGTTTGCCAATTACGTTTATCCGCTACCGAATGAGTCAAGACAGGCTGTTTTTCGAAACGGGCTTGCTGAACATCAAGGGAGAGGAGATACTGCTCTACAGAGTAAGGGATATGAGCGTCAGTATCACCATGTGGCAGAGGCTTACGGGCGTCGGAACCGTTACTATAATCTCAACCGATAAGTCCGTCCCCTCCCTTGCAATGAGGAATATAAAAAACCCACGTGGCGTGAAGGAACTGATCCACAAGCAAGTGGAGATGGCAAAGATAGCCTACCGCGTCCGCTACACCGAGATGATGGGCGATATGGGGCCCGGAAGCCCCGGCATGGTCGATATGAACGGCAACGGAATCCCCGATTATATTGAGGATATTTAAGTGATTCGGATTATACGGCAAAGCTGCCGCCCAAGCCCCAAGGCATTGGTGCGGCAGCTCTTTTATCGGTCGATTATGCCTGTAATAATACCTGTTTACGATTTTCCCGGCAGCTTTTGCAATATGCCATGGGCCGAATGGCATCACTCATTGCCGCCGTCCGATGTGAAAAGCACGAAGCTTGACGGATCGACGGCAAGCCCATCCTTCCACAGCTCAAAATGCAGATGGCTCTCGTCGGCGCACTCGGATATGGCAGTATCGCCTATGTATCCTACGACGGTTCTTGCCTCTATGACTTCCCCCTCGCTGACGGGCGGCTCCTTTTTGAGTCCGCAGTAGACCGTCTTTATACCGTTCCCGTGGTCTATTATGACAGTCGTTCCGAGCATATCATCGACATACACCTTTTCGACCGTACCTTTATCCACCGACCGCACCTCGGTTCCCTTCGGCGCGGCAATATCCGCTCCCGAATGCGTCATCCATTGGTTAAGCGTCTTGGAGTATATGAGGCTGTCCATGGCATAACCCCTTATGAGTCTGCCCTTGAGCGGCGAATTGAGCTTGTCGGCCGCTGTCGGCAACGGCTCCGACGAGGGCCCCGGCGTCATGTCCGGCATGAGCGTTGGCACGGCTGTAGCCTCAAAAGTCGCTCTCGGCTCAGAGGTGAATCTCGGCGCGGATGTCACAGCGGCTTCGGATAAGCGCTCGTCAAGCGAATGCGCCGCGGGAGTGTCATCCTGCGGGTTCGCGGGTTTTTCCTCTTTCCTTCCGCTGTCAAACGGAAGCAGAGCCAAAAGCCCTCCTATCGCGCACATGAATACGGCAACACCTATGTATGCACCGTTCCTTTTGAAAAAAGCTGACGTCCGCATACGGCGTTCATGGCGTCTTCTGCGGCTTTCCGGATCTGTTTTCATACCTGATACCTTCCCTTTTTATAAAAAGGTTCCTTTCCGTAACAAAGTCTTTTGGTCGTCACACATATAATTGCCCTTTTTATAGGATATCATACTTGAAAAAAAGCTCTCTTTTTGTTATAATATGAAATCGGAGAATGATGTCGCCCTGCGCGGCATCTAATAATGTCAGAAGGGATGCGTCAGGCGTTTGCACAGCGTGCGTCGGCGGACGGAACATTTGGTATGAAATTGCTTAAGTGCTTTGGTTTCTTTGTACTTGCTCTGCTTGTTTTCATAGGATTCGTATATCCTTTTCATGCCATACCTCAGCGTTTTGAGACTAAAGCCCTTGAAATGGCAGAGCAGCGAACCGCGTCAAGTGAGATTACAGTTGACGAACGCTATATCAAGCAGAGTGTAAATGAGGCAATGCTCGGCAATTTGGACAGCATTTTTAAAACCTCCTGCATAGTTGCCGCCGCAGTTGCCCTTGCCATATACTGTCTTTCGATACGTCCTCCCCATGACTGCGGCGGAATAAACCTCTTTAATCCGCTGTATCTGATATTGGTCGCCGTGATATCCATACTTACGGGTATCGGATTGGGCATGGCTCTTAGATCTCAGACGGGCGAATCGGTCAACGGGTTTATGCAATTTGTAAATTTCCTGTCGGGGAATCTGAGCTTCGGGGAAAACAGGCTGCTTCTCATAGTCATAGTCCCCGCCGCCCTGGAACTCATATTCAGAGGCATAATTTTCAGCTATCTGGAGAAGATACATTTCTCGGCCGCGATCGTGCTTTCATCCCTGCTTTATGCCGTTGCCGCCTATTTCATAGTCGGCTCGTACACAAAATGGAGCGTCGGTTCAGTTGAACCCGCCATTACAGCCCTTTGGACGGCTCTTGTTTCCGGCGTCGTTCACAGCATCATAACCTGGCGTCTGCGCTCCGTCATACCCGCGGTATTCTCCCATGTATTGATGGCTTATATGGCGAATGATATTTCCTCAATCTGCGAAAAGGGAAGCATACCCTTTGCCGCAGTCGTCGCCGCGCTTGTTGTATTCCTTGCGGTGTTCATACTTCTGCACACCCTGTTCAGCAAAAAATGCGCGGTATTCGCTTACGACTTCCCGCTTACAAAGCACCATGACCGGATGAACAACTGGCTTAACGGCAGGAGGAAGAACAAGGCGGAAGATGTTCCGACCATCGCGGCTGCCTCCGACGACACATCCGCGCCGAGCGGCGAAGCTAAAAAAGAGCAGGACGAAAAAGCCGCCCAAGCCGTCGGTGCATCGGAAGCTGTGGTTTCCGATGAAAAACCGAATACCGAAACCTCTGCCGAAAAAACCGTTTCCGAAAATGCAGCCGCTCCGTCAGAGGACGTAAAGCAGGAGCCAAGCACCGAGGAAACGAAGAAAACGGAGGAAACGGAGGAACCAAAAGCTCCCGATACTCAGGATGCACAAAAAAGTGAAAGCGCATCCGATAACGCTTCGACTGACGCCGGCAATACCAAAGCCGCCGGCAAGAAGCACAAACGCGGTAAGAAGAATAAAAAATGAATATAAGAAATCGTATTGAGGGAGTACTCCTCCCTCATTTTCATAGAATATTTCCGGACGCCGACGGAAAAGACCTGTTTTTCTTCGGAAAAAAGGCGGATATTTTTTCTCCGATTTTTTTTAAAAAAGGTATTGACATTCGTCCTGGATTGGTATATAATATCTTCAACGAAACAAAGATAGATTATATAAAGTTGTTTTCGTTGGTAGAAACAAGTAACGGGTACATCAATTTCAGGATCAGCGACGAGGCATTAAGCCTTTTCGCAAAGGACTTTGAAAACATAAGTCTTGAGCCTGCCGATACTATCAATGTCGGGCAAACTCCGGAATGCTTAACGGCGAGACTGCTCGATGCGGCAAACACCGCAGACAGGGAACTCCTTCTTCCCATAGACAGCGAGCTTGTACACAAAGCATTGTGGATATGTATGGCAGCAGATTCCCCGTCATCCGCAAGAATGGCATTGAGAATCGCAGGCGATGTGCTTGATGAGAACCGAAGGAACCGAGTTTTAAGCAAAAGTGCCGCACTGACAATGGCGGCAGCATTGAGTCAAAAGAATTTCAAGTCGTAAAACGCACAGCGTGATGCTGTGAGAAAAGCAAAAGCAAGAACCATTGTTGAAAAGCAGTACCTCAAACGCGAACTAATTTGTTTATTGGAATTACTATCGGAGTATTGATAAATGAATATTAGATGGTATGGTCATTCCTGTTTCCTATTGACGGATGAAAACGGAGTTTCGATTCTCACCGATCCGTGTTCTCCCGAAACAGGCTATGAAGTCAAAAATGTTTACTGTGATGCTGTTACCGTGAGCCATGATCATTTCGATCATAACTACATCAAAGCTGCCGCAGGTGAGCCGATAATAATAACGGACACAGGCCCGCACGATGTTAAGGGCGTCAGGATAACCGGATTCCCGACATTCCATGATGAGTTTAAAGGCTCACGCAGGGGAAACAACATTATGTATCTCTTTGAACTGGATGGTATTCGAGTACTTCATGCAGGTGATATAGGGCATCAGCTCACGCGTGAGCAGATTGCCGATATCGGATTTGTAGATGTCTTGCTCGTCCCAATCGGGGGTAAATATACCCTCAATTACATTGAGGCCCGTGATTTTGCCAATTCACTCCGTCCCAGTGTGGTTATTCCGATGCACTATCGCATTCCCCCCTGCACTATTGATATTGATGATTGCTCCAGCTTCATATCAACCGTGCGCGATTGTCGCATACATAAGCTCAACGATCACGAGGCCTCAATTTTTAAAAATTCTCTGGGTGAAGACAGAGTCCTCATATTCGAACCCTATACAACCAACTAAGCCAATGGTCCTTTTTCATAGTTTTTTGTCCGGTGATCTGCCGTCACGATGAATGTTTTTCCTTTCTTTTACCATTCGTCGAGGCGGTAGATCACTTTTTGGGGAAATAAAGCAACCGTAAGAACCGATGCCGCGGCATTGGTTCTTACGGCGTACATTGATTATTCCTCATCCTCCGGCTCGTCTGAATCCTCTCCGTCCATCAGCTCGCAGAAAACCTCAAACAGCTCGTCAAGAAGCACCTCGTTCTCAACAGGCTCAAGCCCGTCCTCGCCTTTTTCCTTGACGATGTGCATAAAGACTATCTCCGCTTCATCATCATCAACGTCCGCCGGAGTGAGTGCCATATAGCGTTCATTCTCATACATGAACGTCAGCACATGCTCAAACTCGACCGTGGAATTATCTTCACCGATGAGCGTAATCCTCATCATTTCATCATTCTGTTCCATTATAAATTCTCCCTAATATTCCTTATTCAAGAATCATCCGCCGTCATTTTATCGGATGCAGCGTCATATACCCCTCAAGTATGACCTGAGCGGCTATCTTATCGACCACCTTGCGGCGTTTTTGCCACTTCAGCTCAGCTTCATAGAGGAACCTCTCCGCAGCCATTGTCGAAAGGCGTTCATCATAGAAATCATGCTCGCCGTCCCAACCGTCCAAAACAAGCTCGGCAAACGCCTTGACCTTATCGCACATCGGGCCATAGGAGCCGTCCATATTGCGCGGAAGCCCAAACACTATGCGGCAGGGCGTCCATTTTTCCGCCTGTTCCCTTATATAACGGGCATCCTTCTCCTCATCCCCTGTGCGCTGATATGTTTCAAGCCCCTGCGCCGTGAATCCCAGCGCGTCGGTTACCGCAAGCCCTATTCTTCTGTCTCCGACGTCAACGCCAAAATATCTGTACATAAAAACTCCAATTCAAATCATCTTAATATTAAATTCGGGACATGCCCTCGCGCAGTATCCGCATGTCGCGCAAAGCTCATAGTCAACCCTTGCTATTCCGTCCACCATGGTTATGGCATGGTTGCGCACATGCCCCAATCTTTCGGCAATGTCGGCGTCAGGCTCTTCACCGGAAAAGACGGCGCAGTTATAGTCAACCTCATCAACCGACTGCATACCAATAGCAATCGTGTCAACGCAGTCAAGACCGAGTATGAACCGCAGCGCCTCCTCGCGCTCGGAAATCAGGTGTCCGCCTCCGAGCGGCTTCATGGCGATTATTCCCCTGCCGTCCCTATGCGCTCTTTCTATAACATCGAGCATCTCGTCGGTTCCGCCGTCGGCGATGCCTATGCCCGCCTTGTTTATAAGAGGAAACAGCACGTCAAACTCAGGATGCTTCAGCGCAGCCTCCATGCACCTTATATAGTGTGTGGAAAGTCCCACCGCGCCTATAAGCCCTTCCTCCTTCTTTTTGAGGAAGAACTCGACCGCCTCCATATGTCCTCTTATCGTGTGTGCGCTTTCCTGCTCATGCAGGAGGAACACATCAATGTATTCGCGTCCGATGCCTTCGACCGCCTTTTTGAACGACGCCTCCGCGGTTGACTTATCATATGAATAGCTTTTTGTGCATATTATGACGTCCTCCTTGAGCCTTACAGCCTCGCGGACATGTGGATATGTTTCATATATCTCAGCGGTATCAAGGAAATTCACGCCATGTGAAAACGCCCGCTCAAAAAGAGCCGCCCCTTCCTTAACTGTCAGATTCCTCTGGAACGGCCCCATTGTGAGCGTGCCGAAGCAGAGCTTCGACACGGTCTTCTCCGTTTTGCCAAGGGTATTATACCTCACCGTTACTCCTCGCTGTTGACCTCGATGTAGGACTTTACAAGCTCCTCGATCAGCTCGTCCCTCTCAAGCGTGCTTATGAGATAGCGGGCATTGTTGTAACTCGTTATATACGTCGGATCGCCCGAAAGCAGATAGCCGACTATCTGGTTCACGGGATCATAACCCTTTTCCTTCATGGATGAGTATGCCTGCATCAGTACCTCGTGGGCTGTCTGCTTGTCCTTGGGCATTTTGAATTTGATTGTACTCATATTGCCGCTCATTTATTTTCCTCCTTGCTGCGGCCGTAACCGACCGCCGGTACTTTTATTTATTATCGTTCCATATTGCGAAGCCGTATATGACCTCACTTTATTTTAACATATATTTTAGCCATGCTCAATAGCAAATATTGTTTTTGAAAAAAAAGTGTGCAAAAAAGAATATTTAAAACAGACCGTCCGCATTTCTCCGCACGAACGGTCTGTTTTGTTCTCAACCCCTAATCAATACATCCAATGCCCTAACTGCCGGGCATCCGTGTTTCCCCTGTTGTAGACAATGATTAATTAACGCCTTGGTAAAGTGCCGATTGAAGCATATAGCTTTCAATCAATTTTTGCCGTTCTACCCTGCCGTTTTTCAAAAAGTG
>CADAGD010000068.1 GCA_902787375.1 uncultured Eubacteriales bacterium | reverse complement strand
GCAACTTAGGGTTTCGCTTTGATGGACATTCATACCAAATGGTTTGGCACATACCGAGCATGAGCAGTTCTAAGCTTGTTAAGGCTATCCGACAAAGATATGCCTCGCGGGGAAGGTTTGTTCGCACAAAGCCGTTTAAAAAAAACGGAGCGATTTACTGCAATGAGCCTTGATCGCCCTCAACGGCGGCTTTTAAAAAGGCGGAAAGCTTTTCGCTCTCAAGCCCGTCCACGACGTTATTGACCGCGTCCATCGCGGTCGCGCCCATGTTATCGTGCGCGCTGGCGCCCTCGATGCTGTCTATAAAGCGTATGTCGCTTTCGTTGTAGCTGGGGGATGCGTCAAAGAAGCGGGCAAGCTCGACGGCTTCTTTTATGGTTGCACGCGCCTCGCCGTCCCGTCCCGCCATGAGCTGCGTATAGGCGGCGGTGGAGAGCAAGCCGCAGTTTATCTTGTCTAAAATGCTTGGCTTGCCGTGCCTGCAAAGCCCCTTGAGGAACCCTATCCCCAATTTCAATATCGCCTCGGCGGACGCATAATCGCCGCGCCGGATGTAAACCTTCGTATAACCTATGACGGTTTCCGTCAGATTTGAGAACATAATAAGCAGTGCCTCGGAAAGAAAGGGCGTCGCATCCTCGTAATTATCGAAGTCGGCAAGCGCGCTGCCTATCTTGGAATTGAAAAGTCCGCCTGCGTTATGCTTTTTCAACAGCTCGACGCCCTTTTCCTGCTCATTGAGCCCCATATACGCCTGAGCTATCTTCCCGTATATGGTCTGCTCGCTGATCTCAGGATCGGTGTTCTGAGCAAGCAGCGTAAGGGACTGCTCCAAAAGCTCCAGCGAACGCCGAATATAGCTTTCGTTTCTGAAATCCAAGCCGAATCCGTGGTATAAAGCGGCGCATTCATATACGATTTTAAAGGAATGCGGATATTTCTTCAATGCCTTCTCCGCCTCCCGAAGCCCTGTGCTGTCCTTGGCTTTTCGGCATTCCCTCAGCCGCCGTACGGTGGCTTCAAGCCGATTGTCCTTCATCTCATAGCCCAGAAGCACGTCCACGGAGGTGTCAAAGAAATCCGCAAGCTCCATGATGAGATTCAGCTCCGGCATTGACAGCCTCGCTTCCCACTTGTAAACGGCTCCCGTTGTGACGCCAAGCACCTCCGCAAGCTGCTCCTGCGTCAGCGACCTCTCCTTGCGGAGCCTGCGAATGTTTTCCGCAAGCATAATGTCCATGCTTTTGCCTCCTTCTCATTCCATGATTATATTATAATACGCGGAGCGGGGGATGTAAACACACCGCAAATACCAATGGAATTTTAATTTTTATACCTGCGGTATTGATTTTGTCTCGAATGGCAGGGGGAGGTCGATATTGAACAACGGGCAGGAATGTGGTATACTTTTTCAAAACATTCGGGAGGTGAAACAATGCTTCAAACCGAAAGGCTGATACTGCGTCCGTGGGACGAATCGGACGCCGAGGAATGCTTCAGATACGCGAGCGATCCGCGGGTCGGCCCCGCTGCGGGATGGCGCGTCCACACAAGCGTGGAGGAATCGAGGCGCATAATACGGGAAATACTTGCGGCTCCGGAAACATATGCGATAGTTCTCAGGGAAACGGGGCTTCCCATAGGGAGCATAGGTCTGCACAGGAACGATCTTGCCTCAAAGGACGACGAGGCCGAGCTTGGCTACTGGTTGGGCGTTCCTTATTGGGGACGGGGCATTGTTCCCGAAGCGGCGCGGGAGCTGCTTCGCCACGCCTTTGACGACCTGAAGCTTGAGCGCGTATGGTGCGGCTATTACGACGGCAATGAAAAGTCGAAGCGCGTGCAGGAAAAGCTCGGCTTCAAGCATCAATGGACGTCCGAGAACGTCCCCGTGCCGCAGATGAGCGAAACGCGAATGGGGCATGTGAACCTCCTTACGCGGGAGGATTATGAGAAGCTGTACGGAAGCAGACAGTATTATTTGCCCGAAACCGAATAACCGAAAGAGGGGTATCCGCGAAGCGAATCGCGATCCTGTAATATTTCAAATCGGGAACGCGAAAATATATAGTAATTTTCTCTTTAACTGCAATCAAAATAGTTATATAATAGGATGGATAATGTGAGAAGGTCATGCGTGACCCTCGCAAGAAGGTTTAAGTAAACGCTGATTAACGCAATAAGGCTTTTAAACAGGCGATCCGCGACCAACGGGAGCCGCGCGGGCCAGCGCGGACGCGCCGCGATAGGCGCGGAATCTCGATAACGCAAGCAAGATTTGCTGCTCCCGCGAGAAATATCCTTGTGTTTTCGGAAAACCGGCGTGGAAAAGCGACAAAGATTTAATGAAAGCTTGTTGTTGGCGGTACTTTAGCAAGATGCGTGTTAATCATCGTCTGCTTAAATTAAAATTTATATAAAAAGGATCGGTCAAAAAATGGACGAACTGAAAAAAACGCCTTTGTACGAGGCACATGTCGCTCTGGGCGGCAAGATGGTTGATTTCGGCGGTTGGGCTCTGCCCGTGCAGTACAGCTCCATAATCGAGGAGCATAAGGCTGTCCGTACCGCCTGCGGTCTTTTCGATGTTTCCCACATGGGTGAGGTTTTTGTAATCGGCAATTCCGCCTTTGATTACATCCAGAACCTTGTCACCAACGACATCACAACAATGACTCCCGGTCGCTGCCGCTATGCCGTAATGTGCTATGAGGACGGCGGAGCCGTTGACGATGTACTCATCTACAAGTTTGCGGACGATCGCTACATGCTCGTCGTGAACGCCGCCAACACCGCGAAGGATGTTGAGTGGATGAAGAAGAACGTCATGGGCGACGTTCAGATAATCGACGAAAGCCCCCTCTGGGCGCAGCTTGCCCTTCAGGGCCCCAAGTTCGAGGAGGTTCTCAAGGCTGCCGGTTATGAAGGCGAGGTTCCCGCGAAGAACTACACCTTCACCGAGAACAACATCGTCGCCGGCGTAAAGTGCCTCGTTTCCCGCACGGGTTACACGGGCGAGGACGGCGTTGAGCTGTACTGCGCCGCCGAGGACGCCATGAAGCTCCATGCCGCTCTGCTTGCGGCGGGCAAGGAATTCGGTCTGCTGCCCTGCGCTCTGGGCGCGAGGGACACCCTCCGCTTCGAGGCCGCAATGCCCCTTTACGGACATGAGATGAGCGACAAGATCAACCCCGTCGAGTGCGGCGTTGATTTTGCCATCAAGTTCAAGAAGCCCGCTTTCATAGGTCGTGAAGCGCTTATTCAGCCCGCAAAGCGTCAGCGCATCGGTCTGAAGGTTCTCAAGGGTCTTGCCCGCGAGCATATGCCCGTTCTGATGAACGGCGTTGAGGTCGGCTTTACAACAAGCGGCGGTCCCGCTCCCACACTCGGCGGCAACTATGCCATGGCAATCGTTCCTGCCGACGCTCCCGCCGACGCCGTTTGGACTATCGACGTACGCGGCCGCCAGATTCCCTGTGAGCGCGTCGAGCTTCCGTTTTATAAGAGGGCGTAAGCCGGTTGATAAAAGCTTTTAAAAAACAAAAAAACTAAATTCCATTTGGAGGTATTATTATGGTTCCCAATGATCGTAAGTACACCCGTGACCATGAGTGGGTTATGGTAGAAGGCAATGTTGCAAAGATGGGCATTACAGCGCATGCTGCCGAGGCTCTCGGCGACATCGTTTATGTCGAGCTTCCCGTCGTAGGTGACGAAACAACAATGGGCGAGAGCTATTGCGTAGTCGAGTCCGTCAAGGCAAGCTCCTCCGTATTCTCCGCCGTTACCGGCAAGGTCGTTGAGGTCAACGAGGAGCTGGACGCCGCTCCCGAAAAGCTCAATGAGGACGCCTTCGGTCAGTTCATAGCCGCCGTCGAGTTCACCGAGATCAACGAGGCTGAGCTTATGGACGCCGCCGCCTATGAGAAGTTCTGCGAGGAAGAGGCGTAATTAATAATTACACTTAATACCAAACCGCCGACGGAGTAACCTTCGTCGGCGAAATAACATTATCGCAAGGAGTTACCTATGAAATCATATGTACCCAATACACAGAAGGAGCGTCAGGAAATGCTTGCCGAAATAGGCATGAAATCCATGGACGATCTCTTTGCTGATATTCCCGCGGATCTGAAGCTTTCAAGGCCCCTCGATCTGCCCGACGCGCTGTCCGAGTCCGAGCTGCGCGATCTTCTGAACGCCTACACCATAATGAACGAGGAGGGCGGCCCCCTCTTCCGCGGCGCGGGCGCATACCGTCATTACATCCCCTCCGTCATACCTCAGCTTGTGGCAAGGTCGGAGTTCTACACCGCATATACCCCCTATCAGGCCGAGATGAGCCAGGGTATGCTCCAGAGCCTCTTCGAGTATCAGACCATGATCTGCCGTCTGACAGGTCTTGACGCGGCAAACGCCTCCGTCTATGACGGCGCGACCGCCGCCGCCGAAGCCATGCTGATGCTCCGCGACAACAAGCGCAAGAAGAAAATACTCTATTCCGCAGGTCTTAATCCCGACGTTATAACCGTTATGAAGACCTACGGTCATTGCGCCGAGATGGAGCTTGTCGAGATACCCCTCGACAGCAACGGCGTTACCGACGTTGACGCCATAGCCGCCAATATGGACGGCGCGGCGGGCTACATTGGAGCCACTCCCAACTATTTCGGAAACATCGAGCCCATGAGCAAGGCTGCCGAGGCGGTTCACGCCAAGGGCGGACTGCTCGTTTCATACGTCAACCCGATAACCCTGGGCGTTCTCGCAAGACCCGCCGACTACGGCGCGGATATCGCCATCGGCGACGGTCAGCCTCTCGGTCTGCCCCTCGCTTTCGGCGGCCCCTATGTCGGCTTCATGGCCTGCACACAGAAGCTCATGCGCAATCTGCCCGGTCGTATAGCCGGTCAGACCACCGACGCCGAGGGCAATCGCGTATTCGTCCTCACGCTTCAGGCTCGTGAGCAGCACATCCGCCGCGAGAAGGCCTCCAGCAACATCTGCTCCAACCAGATGCTCTGCGCCATAATGACGTCCATGTATTGCAGCGTAATGGGCCCCAACGGTATGCGCGAGGTCGGTGAGCAGAATGTCGCCAAGGCGCACATGTTCGCCAAAAAGCTCTGCGAGATAAAGGGCATAAAGCTCCGCTGGCCGAACACGCCGTTCTTCAACGAGTTCGTAATTGATGTTGAGAACGCCAAGGATATAAACGACGCTCTTGCCAACTACTCCATAACCGGAGGTCTTGTTCTCAAGGATGGAGGTATGCTGTGGTGCGTTACCGAGATGAATTGCGCCGATGAGTTTGATTTCGTCTGCGACATCATTCAGGATACGGTGGATAACATTGGAGGTGAGGAGTAATGCGTTCCGAGTATAAACTGATTTTTGAACGTTCCCGCGAGGGCCGCAGGGCTTATGATCTGCCCGAATGCGACGCGCCCGACGCCATGAACGAGATACCTGCGGAGCTGAAAGCAAACGCGCCTCTGCGTCTTCCCGAAATAGCCGAGATAGACCTGGTTCGTCACTATACCAATCTGTCCCGCCGCAACTTCGGCGTTGACAACGGCTTCTATCCCCTCGGCTCCTGCACGATGAAGTACAATCCCAAGATCAACGAGGAGCTTGCTCCCCTGTTTGATAATGTACATCCCCTCCTCGATGCCGAGATGAGTCAGGGCTGCCTTGCTCTGATGAAGGATATGGAGGATATGCTCTGTGAGATATGCGGCATGGACGCCTTCACGCTCCAGCCCGCGGCAGGAGCACACGGCGAGCTGACCGGTCTTATGCACATCCGCGCCTACCATGAGCATAGGGGCGATTTCGAGCGCAAGACCATCATAGTTCCCGACGCCGCTCACGGCACAAATCCCGCGTCCGCGGCAATGGCGGGCTTCAAGGTCAAGGAGATCAAGTCCGCGCCCGACGGCGGCGTTGACCTCGACGCTCTGCGTGCGGCGGTCGGCCCCGATACAGCGGGTCTTATGCTCACCAACCCCTCCACACTCGGTCTTTTCGAGCGCAATATAAAGGAAATCGCCAAGATAGTCCATGAGGCGGGCGGTCTGCTCTATTACGACGGAGCCAACCTCAATGCCATCATGGGTATCGTCCGTCCCGGCGATATGGGCTTTGACGTAATGCACATCAATCTGCATAAGACGTTCTCGACGCCTCACGGCGGCGGCGGCCCCGGCTCCGGTCCCGTTGGCGTCAAGAGCCACCTGATTCCATTCATGCCCGTTCCCCGTATCGAGGAGGACGAGGATGGTCAGACATACTACCTCAACTATGATAAGCCCGAATCCATAGGCAAGATAAAGAGCTTCTACGGCAACTTCGGCGTTATAGTCAAGGCGTTCTGCTACATCCGTTCCCTTGGCGCGGAGGGCTTAAAGGAAGCCTCTGAGAATGCCGTTCTGAACGCCAATTACGTTATGAATAAGCTTCGCGGCATCTATGAGATTCCCCATGACCGCACCTGTATGCACGAGTGCGTCGTCACACCCGGCGAGCTGATGCAGTATGGCGTAAATACATCTGATATTGCAAAAGCACTCATCGACCGCGGCTATCATCCCCCGACGATCTACTTCCCCCTCATCGTGCATGAGGCAATGATGATAGAGCCCACCGAGAGCGAATCCCGCGAAACACTCGACGAGTTCGTTGACGCCATGAAGGGCATCGCAGAACAGGTCAAGACCGATGCCGCAGCTATCCATGCCGCGCCCGTTACCACCCCCGTCGGCCGCCCCGATGAGGTAACCGCCGCAAGGAAGCCCGTCGTCAAGTTCGAGGACTAATGAAATTTAATACAGCTTGAATAAGCTTGTGATGAAAAACAGAGGGTCGATACGCTTGACCCTCTGTCAAACCGCTGACAAACCCCAAATGCGCCGGAAATACCTGCCTTCCCCTGTGAGGGGAAGGGGGACCGCCGCCTCAGCGGTGGTGGATGAGGTGGCAAAAAGCTCAATA
>CADAGD010000067.1 GCA_902787375.1 uncultured Eubacteriales bacterium | reverse complement strand
TTTTGACCATTCACCGGATGGTCAAAATCGTGAAACGACCGGTTGATAACCTCCTGCGAGAAATATCCTTGTATTTTTTGAAAAACGGCAGGGTAGAACGGCAAAAATCGATTGAAAGCTATATGCTTTAAATCAGCTCATTCTCAAGACGTTAATTAATCATTGTCTACTTGAATAGAAGCTTTTAAAGAAGCATGTGTGAAAGGAAAGTCTTTTAATATGAAGGGAATAGCGTATGGCGTCGGAGTTGGGCCGGGCGATCCGGAGCTTTTGACGCTCAAAGCGATAAAGATAATACGGGAGAATGATGTTATAGCCGTTGCCGGAAGCGATGCCCGCGGCTCGGTCGCCTACAAGATAGCCTCTGCCGTCATACCGGAAATGGAGAATAAAACGATTCTTTCCCTGCATATGCCGATGATAAGGGACAGGAACGCTTTGAGCATTGAGCATGAAAAATGCGCGAAGCAGATAGAAAGCTTCCTTGATATGGGAAAGAATGTTGCTTATATAACGCTCGGCGATCCGACCGTGTACTGCACATTCAGCTATTTACAGCATATTTTGGAGAGGGATGGCTATGAGGTTGAGCTTATCAGCGGGATACCTTCATTCTGCGCCGCTGCCGCAAGACTGAATACGCCGCTTTGCGAGTGGGATGAGCCTCTGCGCATAATACCTGCCGTACATGTCGAAGCCGCCGATATGCTTTCTCCCGGCAACTGCGTCATAATGAAATCCGCAAGCCGCATGAAAGAGGTAAAGCAAATACTCGAAGCATCCGGACGAACCGTCAAGGCGGTGGAAAACTGCGGCATGAAAGACGAAAGGGTATTCCTGTCCGCCGATGAAATACCCGATGAGGCAGGCTATTTTTCGCTCATAATAGTCAAATAGGTCAAATGATAAAGCAGCGTTTTAACAATAAAGAAAAAAACGCAGTATATCTTTTTAAATAATATATTTTACATAATATGTGCTATTACTGCTTATTTATGCTATAATCCATATAATTACTTTCAAAAAGGAGGGTTCAAAATGGATAAAAAGATAATTTTAAGCGGCATAAAACCGACGGGCATTCCCACACTTGGCAATTATATAGGGGCTCTCCGCAACTGGCGTTTGATGCAGGAGGATGATAAATACTGCTATTACATGGTAGCCGACCTTCATGCTCTTACCGTGAGGAACGATCCTGCCGAGCTTCGTGAGCAGACGAGGTCAATGGCGGCACTTTTGATGGCTTGCGGAATTGATCCCGATCGCAGTCCGCTTTTCATACAGAGTCATGTGCATCAGCACGCGGAGCTTTCATGGGTTTTGGGATGTGTAACATACATGGGTGAGCTGAACCGCATGACGCAGTTTAAGGATAAATCAGCGAAGCATTCGGATAATATCAATGCAGGTCTGTATACATATCCCGTGCTGATGGCTGCCGACATACTGCTGTACGGAGCGCATCAGGTTCCCGTTGGCGACGATCAGAAGCAGCATGTTGAGCTTGCGAGGAACATTGCGATAAGGTTCAATAACGCTTTTGGTGAAACATTTGTCGTGCCGGAGCCGGTCATGCCCAAATTCGGAGCAAGGATAATGGGCTTGCAGGATCCGGAGCATAAGATGAGCAAGACGGACACCAATCCCAATGGCTATATCTCCCTGCTCGACGATCCGACAGTCATTATGAAGAAGTTTAAAAAAGCGGTCACGGACTGCGAGCCTACGATAGCGTATGCCGAGGGCAGGTACGGCTGCAACAACCTTCTGACCATATACTGCGCCTGCACTGGCAAGACTATGGATGAGGCGGTAAACGATTTCTGCGGATGCGGCTACGGAAAGCTCAAGGTAGCTGTTGCCGATGCGGTAATAGCCGAGATAGAGCCCGTACAGAAGGAATACAGGCGCATACTCGATGATAGGGAATACCTTGATTCGGTTCTTAAAAAAGGCGCGGAGCAGGCGTCCGAGAGAGCGCAGAAGACGTTGGATGCCGCCTTCACAAATGTTGGAATAAGGTAAATGGTTCTTTAAGACAGGCGTGAGCCGGAATGGGCGTCACGCCTGCTTTTTATGCCATGATAAATTATATAACAGCCTGCTTGGGGTTGACGCGGCATCCGGTTTGGATGTATAATTACCATGAAGAAAACTGTTTGGAGGTTTTTCAATGGGATACATAAATGTCAAATCTGAAATAGGGCCCCTTAAAAGGGTTATGCTTCATCGTCCGGGTATCGAGCTTGCCAACCTCATGCCCGATTTTCTTGAGCGTATGTTGGCTGAGGACACTCCCGATGTTGAGATGGCGGGTCGTGAGCATGATGTTTTCGCCGGCATTCTCCGCGACGCGGGAGTTGACGTCGTATATATCGAGAACGAGTTTTCCAAGGTCGTTGAAAACGATGAGATTCGCCGCGCGTTCATCAATGATTTCGTTGACATAGGCGTAAACGGAGATTCGTTAAAGACCGCTATACGCGAATACCTCAATACAATACCTGCCGATAAGCTCTTTGACACGGTTGCCAAGGGAATAACAAGGGATGATATTGCGAACATATCCGCGAAGCCCATTCAGTCGGTCGTACTCAGCGAGTATCCCTTCCTTACAGACCCGCTGCCCAATATCTATTTTACAAGGGATATAAGCTTCTCGATAGGAACGGGCATAGCCATATCCGCCATGAGTATGCCTGCCCGTATGCGCGAAACTCTCTTTATCAGGTATCTGCATAAGTACGGTGAGAAGTTCGGCGCGGGCTCCGTCGATCTGCTTTATGATTACAACTGCGGCTGTCCGATAGAGGGAGGAGATGTCCTCTCCCTGTCCGACAAATGTGTTGCGATAGGCTGCGGCGAGAGGACAAGCGTTGCCGCCGTTGAAAAGCTTGCCAAGACGCTCTTTACAAGGGGCTATGAGAAGGTTCTGCTCTTCAAGAATCCTGAGAGCCGTACATACATGCACCTTGATGTGCTTATGACGCATGTTGACTATGATAAATTCCTTGCGCATCCCTGCATGGTGCATAAGTGGTTTGACGTATACGAGCTGACGCCCGCGGGACACGGCGAGCTGAATGTCACAAGAACCACCGACGGTATTGATAAAATACTTGAGCGCGCACTCCATCTCGATCATGTCAGCTTCATAGAGATGGGCGGCGGCAATGACATCGTCTATAAGCGCGAGCATTGGAATATGGGTTCCAATTCCCTTGCCATCGCGCCCGCAAACATAATCACATATGACCGCAACCATGTTACCAATGAGCTGCTCGATAAGGCAGGAATACATGTCAATCCCATTCCCGGCGGCGAGCTTTCAAGGGGTCGCGGCGGCCCTCGCTGCATGAGTATGCCCATGATCCGCGAGGATATATGGAAGTAAACAATGCCTGATTAAACGGCGTGGAGCTTTCAATCGCTCCACGCCGTTTTTATGCGCTGTTAAAATTGAACTATTTTTGAATCATCCGATAAACTGGAACAGAATGAACCCCGCGTAAATCGCAAGCAGGCTGATGCCCTGCCATCTTTTGAGTTTTCCGGAAATAAGAGCCGGGATGGTGAGTATGCCCATAACGATGAGCATAATGGGAATATCCACAACGAGCGAAGCATTCATGCCGCCTATGAGCTTGGCGGCGGGGAGCTTAAAGGGCGAAATGGTTATGGAGGTTCCGGAAACCAGCACAATATTGAATATGTTTGCGCCTATGACGTTGCCGAGCGAGAGTGCGCCATGCCCCTTTGCGAGGGAGGTGATGGCTGTGGCAAGCTCAGGAAGGGATGTTCCGAGAGCGACAAAAGTAAGAGCTATGACCGAATCGGGAACGCCCATGCTCTTGGCGATGATCGTTCCGTTATCCACAAGGAAGTTTGCGCCGATGGCAATAAGAACTGCGCCGATTATGAGCAGCAGTATGCTTTTGACGGTGGAAATTTCGGCTTCGCCGTCGTCGCACTCCGCTTCGTCGGGATTATTCTTGGCGTGCAGTATGGTAATTATCATGTAGATTACAAACATCACAAGCAGAATGATGCCGACGGGCTTTGTGAACTCCCTTGCGAATACCGCGACGGCTGCATAGAATATCGCGGCGGCGAAGAAGCAAAGCACGGGTATGGAGAGCGTTTTGCGTTTGACAACAGACGGTCTTATGGCGACGGTCAAAGCGGCTATGAGGGCGGTATTGCATATTATGGAGCCGATGGCGTTTCCGTAAGCAATGTCGCCGATTCCCTTTGCCGCGCTTGTGGCGGATACCATTACCTCAGGCAGCGTTGTACCGATGGATACGACGGTCGCGCCTATGAGCAGTTCGGGAACATGGAATTTCTTGGCTATTCCGGTTGCGCCGTCAACGAACCAGTCGCCGCCCTTTATAAGCGCGGCAAGACCGATTATGAACAGTACGATTGAGCCTACAAGTCCGAATGAAGTGTTTGCCCATTCGGAAACAAATTCAAGCATTTTTCAAACCTTCTTTCCATTCAAATCGCGTGATTATAACATATTAAGAGTGCAAAGTCAATTTATAACGGAGTCTTTTCATGTGAAGCATTTGAAAATCTTAACTGTATTATTGATTTTACCTGATAACGATGGTATAGTATTGCTGTTAAAAGGGTCATGTAATGCGGTAATATAAGCTGCCGCGTCGCAATATAATAGGCAGAACAAGGGGTGGATAAGTGACAGAAATAGAAATGAGCAGCAACACATCATTCAGGCTGAGCATACAGCGGCTTGAGTCCCTCATTCTTGAGGATTACGAAAAGGGACGTGTGATAGACAGGCTGGAGCTTTTCATGCAGCCTGACAGCCATATAATAGAGGAGCTTATAGAGAAGCTGTTTCGCGTTGTATTTCCGGGATATTTCCGGGACTATACATATAGGGTCTACAATCTCAAGAACAGCATATCAAACCTTCTGGAGGACATTGCGTACCATCTGAGCAGTCAGGTGTTCATAGCTTTGCGCGGGATGTCGGACGGCGCAGGCACGGATGAGAGGGCATTGCGTGAAAGGTCGGAGCGGATAACGACGGATTTTATAGCCATGCTGCCGGAGATTCGCAGCAGCGTTGATATGGATCTCTCGGCGGCATTTGACGGAGATCCCGCCGCCGCAAGCCGTGAGGAGGTCATAATATCATACCCCGGTCTTTACGCGACGACGGTAAACCGTCTGGCTCACGCCCTGTACGGATTGCAGGTTCCGCTGATACCGAGGATAATGACGGAGTATGCCCATGGCAAGACGGGTATCGACATTCATCCGGGCGCGTCAATAGGGAAGTATTTCTTCATAGATCACGGAACGGGCATAGTTATAGGCGAAACTACGGTAATAGGGAACAATGTCAAGATATATCAGGGCGTGACAATAGGTGCTATATCGACGAGGGGCGGACAGCGGCTCCATGGGCAGAAGCGGCATCCGACCATCGAGGACAATGTGACGATATACGCGGGAGCCTCAATACTCGGCGGAGATACCGTTATAGGGCATGACTCGATAATCGGCTCGAATGCCTTCATAACACGTTCGATAGAGCCCGGGACGCGAGTGAGCGTATCCAACCGCGAGCTTCAGTTCAGGAATGGACATACGACGGAGCAGAGGCATCCATCAAACGATGACGATACTCCGGAATGGTGCTATATTATTTGATCAGGAGAAAAACAATGTCGAAAGTATTTAAATCGGTAGAAGAACTTATAGGCAAAACGCCGCTTTTGGAGCTGACGCGCATAGAGCGGTCCGAAGGGCTTTGCGCGAGGATAACGGCAAAGCTTGAGTATGTCAATCCGGGCGGAAGCATAAAGGATCGCATTGCGCTTAACATGATAAACAGCGCGGAAAGGGATGGCAGAATAAAGCCGGGAGCGACCATAATCGAGCCGACGTCGGGCAATACGGGAATAGGGCTTGCTCTCATCGCCGCCATAAGGGATTATAAGGCGATAATAGTCATGCCGGAAACCATGAGCATTGAGCGTCGGAAGATAATAGCGGCATACGGAGCCGAAATAGTCCTGACCGACGGCAAGAGCGGAATGACGGGAGCCATTAAAAAGGCGGAGGAGCTGGCGGCTTCCATTCCCAACAGCTTCATTCCCTCGCAGTTTGAGAATCCCGCCAATTCGGAGGCGCATATACTGACTACCGGCCCCGAAATATACGAAGACCTTGATGGTGACATCGACATATTCGTAGCCGGAGTGGGTACGGGCGGAACCATCACCGGCATAGGCGAGTATCTGAAAAAACGCAATCCCGCGACGGCTGTTGTGGCGGTCGAGCCGGCGTCCTCGCCCGTGCTTTCGGCGGGCATTGCGGGGCCTCACGGCATACAGGGCATAGGAGCGGGCTTCGTTCCCAAGGTCTTAAAGCTCGGCGTCTATGACGGAGTTATAACTGTCCGCGACGAGGACGCCTATGCGACGGGCAGAATGCTTGCTGAACGCGAAGGCCTTTTCGTGGGGATCTCATCGGGCGCGGCGGCATGGGCTGCCATCGAGCTTGCCAAACGTCACGAGAATGCCGGCAAGAGCATCGTCGTGGTACTGCCCGACGGAGGCGCGAAATACATATCGACCCCCATGTTTAAATAATATATCATTAACGCTTAAAAATGATATTGACAATATTTGACATGTAGATTAAAATTATATCGAGAAAACAAAATAACGCGGCAGTCGGGAAGGCGGGGCAAACACCCTCCCGACCTGCATATGTGAATACCCCACATACACAACGGGTCTATTACCCGCACACGCATTCATATTATACGGGAAGTTCTGATTATTTTCAACCCCCTCTTTGGGAGCAATGGAGGCTTTCCGAAGTGCGCGAGGCTGTGTATGTAAGGTACATAGCCGTTTTTGTTTTCCGAAAGTCCTTGGGACAGGGCAACCTGCCCCAAGGGGATCGCTTTCGGGCTGTGCGCTTCGGAAGGCTTTTCTGTTACCCTGTTGAAAAATATATTTTTCAACAGCCCCAAGAACATCAAAATCAAAAAAGAGGAGGAACAAAAACCAAGGAGGAACAAAAACCATGAAAAAACGTATCTTGGCAGCCGTAATCGCGGCAGTATTCGCAGTCCTCAATGTCGCTTCGGCTCTGCCCGTCTTCGCGCTTGACGAATCGACTACGAGGTATCCCACCCCCGAAGGCTATAACGACCATGACTACCAGAAGCTCGTCGCGTTCCTTGAACAGACCGACGATGAGGGCGTGAAAAACGGTGAGAAGCTTAGTGAAGATTATGATCCTATTGATCCTGAAACTTGGGGAACATATTGGGATGGTCAAAGATTTCAATGGATCGAATCGTATGGCGAACTCAGGATACAAACAATATATGTAGATTGGTGCGGACTTTGCGGAACTCTTGACGTGAGCGGCTGTACCGCGCTTGATTTTTTGGATTGCGGCAACAACAAACTGACCGAGCTTGACGTGAGCGGCTGTACCGCGCTTGAGGAGTTGTGGTGCAGCGGCAACAACCTGACCACGCTTGACGTGAGCAACAATACCGCGCTTCAGACTTTGCATTGCCACTTCAACAACCTGACCGAGCTTGATTTAAGTCACAATTCCCATTTGCCACTTGATTGTGTAAAATCAGAGGGCAATGGAACAATAGGTTATGGTCATTTTGAAGAACAATATGACGTTGCTAGTGTTACTGCTGTCCCCCATAGCGGTGCGGAATTCATTGGTTGGTTCAATGAAGCCGGCGAGTTGATAGTGAGTGCGGATGATTGCTACTATAACTATGATGAAAATCAATATAGCTGGCAGTGGTACGGTAGTATCAACGAAACGGTTCTCATAGCCAAATTCACCGAAGCCGAGCCGATTCCCGGTGACGCCGACGGTGACGGCGAGCTGACAAATGAGGATGTTCTCCTGTTAATGCGTGCCGTCATGGAGCTTGAGGAAATGACGGAGGATATGATAGCCAACTGTGATATGAACGGCGATGGCGTTGTCAACTTCACCGACGCGCTCATAATGCTCAGAATGGTTCTCAATACACAGCCCAATATTGTTGCCTACTAATCTGTTAAGCACATAATAATTACATTTTTTGCGGTTCCTCGCGCATGGGGAGCCGCCGTTTTTGACAAAGCCCCCTTTTTGGCTTCCCCATTGAGGGGAAGCTGTCAGACGCAGTCTGACTGATGAGGTGGAAGCAATGGCTCAATCGAAAAAAGTTAAAAGCTTGAAAGCAATTTAACAAACTAACCTTTGAAACCAAATACAGTAAGAACGACAAACTGCCTTGGCTCCCATTGCCAAGGGGAGCTGTCAGCCGAGCAAAGCGAGGATGACTGAGGGGTTGAAAGCAACTTCAAAGAATCAAGCGAGATAAGGGAAGCAACCCCTCCGTCGCGG
>CADAGD010000066.1 GCA_902787375.1 uncultured Eubacteriales bacterium | reverse complement strand
CCGCGACGGAGGGGTTGCTTCCCTTATCTCGCTTGATTCTTTGAAGTTGCTTTCAACCCCTCAGTCATCCTCGCTTTGCTCGGCTGACAGCTCCCCTTGCCAATGGGAGCCAATGCGCTTTGTCATTCTTGTTGTATATTAGAACTGTGGATGTTGGGTTCTTTTGCTTCAAATCGTCGCAAATCAGGCTTGAGAGCAACCAAGCAACCTGCCTCCCCTGAGCCGGGGAGGTGGCGCGGCGCGGTAAATCCGCCGCGACGGAGGGGTTGTTTTCCCTTGTCACACTTGAATTTTATAGTTGATTTCAACCCCTCAGTCATACGCCTCTTTCGGATCGTCATGGCTTCAATATGAAGCAGCAATAATCGCTGCGCATTTCGTTATCGTCAAGCTCCGGGATATACCTGCCCGTGCAGCTTGCGGAGGCGAAGGCAATCACGCCGTCCGCTGAGCTTCGAGCGGCGGAGCGAAGCTCGTCAACTGTCAACCCTCCACCCAGATACTCGCGGCTTGCCAGGTCGTACACGCTGATGCCGGACGAGATTTTACAGCCGTTCATAGGCACAAGGCGCATATTTCTTCCGAGGGGAATAGTGGGAAGCTTGCTTATGAAATTCTCGTCATGGACGAGAATGGAAGCGGGGAACCCATCGGCATGGAGAAAGCCGCCGCCCTCTATGTAGGTTTTGGCATAATTAAGCTGCTGATGAACGGCATATGATCTGCCGTCAACATTCACTCGCATGAATTCTTCGGGGAATTGCGGCGCGGTTTCGGTGGGCTTGGCGGTCGGAGCCGCCGTGGGCTTGACGGTCGGCTTGGCTGTGGGAACGCTCGTCGGCTTGTCTGTGGGAGCGTCCGTACATTCGGGCTTGGCGGCAGGAGTTTGCGTGGGCGCGTCCGTCGTTTCCGATTCGGAAGCTGCCGCTGTCTCCTCCGCAGATTCGGCTGTACTATCCGCATTTTCCTTGGGAGCCTCGGTGAAGCCGCAGGCTTGGGTTGCTTCGATGGTTTCTTTCTCGCCCGTCGGAGTATCAGCCGATGCGGATACTGGCATATCGGCGCAGGCGGTCAAGCAAGCCATCGCCATTGTCAGGCTCAGTGCGATGGCAGGGATGTTGAATATTGTACGTTTCATAAATATTTCTTCCTTTCATTTAAAGCTGAACGGGCTTTGCGCGGCACAGGCTCGGCACATCCGAAAGCTCCGTGCCGTTGGGGAGTATCGCCCTGAACATATAGCCGTAATCGCACCAATACACGGCTCTTTCCCCATTCGGGGAATCGACAATGAAGTACCCGTCCTGAATGTATCCGTCCTCGGAGTCGCAAACGGAATCGAACCGCGCCTGCGAATTCTCGCCCCAATACCATGTAAACACGTAGCGTCCGCCGTTCAAGCTATAGACGAACTCAACGCGATCTCCGTCAACGCGAATACAGCGCAGGCTTGCGCCCTTGGGGACATTGGCAGGCGCGAAATATCTGCCGAAGCTGCCCGCCCTTCCAGAACGGAGAAGGCTTGCAAGCTCCTTTTCGCTCGGCACCTCAAAGCTTATAGGATCGTCCGTCGTCTGCGGAGCGGGGGTCGCGGTCGGCTTTGAAGTGGCTTTTGGAGTTATTCTCGGAGTGTTGGCGGGCCTCTCGCTCGCCTGCGGGGTGGAGGTCGGCTTTGTCGGCTCGTTTGTGGCTTTGGAGGTCGCGTTCGGCGTGTTAAGCGCATTCTCCGTCGCCTGTGTCGGGTCTGCGGTATAAGCCTCCTGCGTCGGGTCTGCCGTCATAATAGGGTCTACGGTTCCCGTCACCTGCGTCGGGTCTGCGGTATAAATAACCTGTGTCGGCTCCGCGCTCTCCGTCACCATCTCGGTCGGCAGGGCGGTTTCATGGGGCTTGCCTGTCGGCAGCTCCACCGTGTACTGTCTGCTATCATCCGGGTTGGTTATTATCAGTATTGCTCCGACGATGACGAGCAGCGCGGCAGCGACGGCGATTATGTTCCGAGCAAAGCGTCCTCGTTTTCTTCTTGCGGAGAAGACCTCCGAGAGAAGAGCGTCGTCGATATCCGTCAGCGCGTCAATGCTGTTCAAAAGTCCGTTTTTATCCCTCTTATTCATCGAACCAGCCCTCGCTTTCAAGATATTTGCGCAATGAGTTCCTTGTCCTGAACAGGAGTGAAGTCACCTTGCTTTGGCTCACGCCGCATTTTTCGGCAATGGCTTCGACCGGCTCGAAGAACCAGTAGCGGAGTATGAATATCCTTCGCCTCTCCTCGCTCTGTTTTTTAAGGAAACGCTCTATCAGCTCACGCAGGGCTATTCCGTCCTCCGCGCTTTCGGATGCGGGAAGGAACAGCTCCATCTCGTCAAGCGGAAGCTTTGAATCCTCCAATGCCGCGCCGTTCCTCCTCAGACGCATGAGCGCTTCGTTCCTTGCAGCCTTTGCGGTATACGCCGTGAGATCCTTCGGACGCGCGGGAGGTATGCTCGACCACAGCCGCATCATAACCGAGTTCAGACATTCCTCCACGTCCCGTCTGTCGCGCAGTATGTTTCCCATGACGCTGCGGCAAAGCCCGCCGAATCTTTCAACAAGCGCGGCGACGGCGGTTTCATCCCTTTTATTCAGCAGCAAGAGTATTTCAGAATCCTCCATCGGGAGTCCTCCCTTTTTTAAGGCCTTACACAATCTATGATGATAAAAAAGAGGCCCGCGTTTCGGCCCCTTCAAAATATATTTGTCAATCCATCCTGTAACCGACGTTCCTGACGGTGGTTATGCGCCTTCCGTCCTCGCCGAGTTTTTGGCGGAGCGTCTTTATGTGCATATCGACCGTGCGCGTTTCGCCGGCGAAATCATAGCCCCAGACGGTGCTTATCAGCTTCTCGCGGCTTTGAGCCACGCCCCTGTTGCTCATCAGCGCATACAGAAGCTCATACTCCTTGAATGTAAGATCGAGCGGCTGACCGTTGCAGGTCGCCGTTCGCTTGTCGCAGTCTACAACAATGCCGCCGACTATGAGCCTGTCATGCTCCTGTTCGCGCGCGCTCGACCTGCGGAGCAACGCCTTTACGCGGGATACCATCTCCATCACGCCGAAGGGCTTGGCTATGTAATCGTCCGCGCCCTGATCCAGCCCGCGAACCTTGTCTATCTCGCTCGTCTTTGCCGTGACCATGATCACAGGTACGCTCGCCATATTCCCGTCGCTCCGTATGCGGGACAGTATCTCAAGCCCATTCTCCCCCGGAAGCATTATGTCGAGCATCACAAGCCGCGGAACATCCTCGCGCGCCTTCTCGAAAAACTCCGCGCCGGACGCACATGCCGTAACCTCAAAGCCGCTCGACATGAGCGCGTATCTTTCCAATTCCCTGATATCCGGATCGTCCTCTACTATATATATCATAACGTATGCTCCTTCACTTAAATGCTCTCATTGGCACAAACCCGTCACTGCCAATGCTCTCCGATACTTATTATACAGCACAAGTAACTGTATGTAAAATAAAAAAACAGATATCAGACTACGGACAAAGTCCGCTTTTCTTGGCTTTCCCTTTGAGTAGACAATGATTAATTAACGTCTTGAGAATAAGCTGATTTAAAGCATATAGCTTTCAATCGATTTTTGCCGTTCTACCCTGCCGTTTTTCAAAAAACAAGGATATTTCTCGCAGGAGCGGTAAATCTTGCTTGATTTTTCGAGATTCCGCGCCTATCGCGGCGCGTGCGCGCTGACCCGCGCGGCTCCCTTTGGTCGCAATATCAATACTATCAGAGCTTGTCTGATTTAATCAGCGTTTACTTGAGGGGAAGCTGTCAGACAAAGTCTGACTGATGAGGTGGAAACAATGGCACTATCAAAAAAGCTAAGTGCTTATTGAGTTTTTTCCACCTCATCCACCACCGCTGAGGCGGCGGTCCCCCTTCCCCTCAGAGGGGAAGGCAGGTGTTTCCGGCGCATTTGGGGTTTGTCAGCGGTCTGAGATATTTTATCTCATATACGGCAGCTTGACGATCCTCCGCACTCCGGTGTGTTGTATCCGAGCCTCTGAAAAGGCGGCGGATATGCTTAAAAAAGTCCCATCCTCATAAATGAGAAAGCCCATCTCATTTAATCATATATAAATATGTAAGATATTATTTGTTCTGAAATTATATGATCAGCATGTTTATTTCCACGCTGTCCGGCATGGCTCTCATCGGTGGTGAAACAATCAAAAACGGCGAACGCGCATGACTTTCCTTCCGCCTTGTACCTGCAAATAAACCGCTCGCTATCGCAAAAGGCGTGGCGAAGCCATCGGGAGCAAAGCTTAGGCAAGGCATGGGTGCTGTTACATAAGAGGCATTATTTCAATGAAAAAGGGAGTTTTTGCACGATTATATATCAATATGCAAGATATTCTTTCTTTGAAAACTATATAATTAAAACCTATTGATATACTTAAAATACTGTGTTATAATTGCGCTCGCGCTTTTGAAAGGGCGCATTCTTATCGGCGATATGCGCCGAAGCAATACACAGGAGGAAAAGATAAAAATGAAAAAGACCCTTAAAACCGTTTTTGCGATGATGCTCGCTGCAATGATCGCCGTAATGCCCTTTATGAGCATTGCTTATGCCGCAGGTGAGGCCCTCACCATCTCCGTTGACTACTACTCCACATCCGAGTTCATGGCAGGCAGGGAATATGTCATCGTAGGCAGCAATGGTTCCGGAAGCAATTTCGCTCTGTCCGCAAGCAGCGTCGGCAACAGCGTTTTCTCAACCCCCGTTGAAATCGTCAATGGCGTTATCACCGGTCAGCTTGACGAGTGCTGCGTTTGGACGGCTGTTATCGTGGACGGCTCCATATATCTTTGCAACAACCAGACCGGCAAGTACCTCGGCAGCCTTTTCAACATCTGCACTTGGGACAACATCAATGCCGCTGACAGCGTTTGCTTCTCCCGCTCCGGTCTTTCCCTTAACGACAACGGCATGAGCATGTACCTGCATCTCGACGCCGCGACCAACAGATTCACCCTTTCCAACGAAATGGCTCCCTGGAACGTCGGTCTCTTTTTTGAGCATGAGACCTCCATTCTTCTCACTCCCTTCGTTGGCTGAGGATTAAAGCCTTTCATTTATAAAAACCCGGCTGCTGCCGTGAGGATACTTCCGCACACAATAGGAAGCTGCTCCCTCACCGCCGCAGCCGTTTTCTTTTTTCACGCGGCTTTCACGCGGTTTCGGCTTTTTCTGCGCGGCGAATATTTCTTCGATTGACCCAAGCTTTAAAGAGCTTTCTGACGACGGCGGCGGTGGGGACGGCGATAAGGAGTCCGGGTATACCGAAGAGGCCGCCCGCTATTATGACTGCGGCAAGCACCTCAAGGCCTGTCATACCGATTGCGCTGCCGATAAGCTTGGGATAGATGAGGTTATCCTCAACGAGCTGTATCACGAGTATCATTATAAGGAAGCGGAAGGCGAGCGCGGAGCCGCCGGACATCAGCACGATTATTGCCGAAACGCCAATGCTTATCCACGGGCCGACTATGGGTATGAGTGCGCCGAAGCTCACAAAGAGGGCTATGAACTCAGGATTGGGTATGGAAAGCACCCTCATGCCCACATAGCTGAGTGCGGCTATCACGGCGGAGCTTGTGAGCTGCGCCACGAAGTATTTTCTGAATACCGATTTGGCTGTACCGATGCCGTCAAACACGCCTTCAATGTGCTTTTTGGGCAGCACGGCGGTGAGGAAGCGGTGCAGAAAGCCTTTAAGCCCCTCCTTGTTCGCAAGCGAATGAATACAAATGACAAGCGTCACCACGACGCTGTAAATCGCCGTGACTATTCCGTATGTCATGTCGGGCAGCATGGGAGCCATATCATTCCAAGCTCCTCTTAAACGTTCAAATACGCCGTCCAGAGCGTCCTTTATGACCTCGGCCGTTCCTTGAGAAACGGATATTTTATCCATGACCTCGTTCAGAAAAGCCTTTACATTCTCGGCATAACCGCTTGTTTCGGATAATAGCCCCTCGACGCTTTCGATTATTCGCGGAACTATGAGCGTCACCACCGCGGCGGCGATTCCCATGACGATCGCCAATACCGCTGCGAGGGCTATCCATCTTGCGGCGGCGGGCTTTTTCACTTTAAGCGTTTGCGGAAGCTTTCGCTCTATAAAGCTCATGGGGATATTCAGCACGAATGCCAGCGCGAATCCCGTTGCTACAGGCGCTGCCGCGCGCAGCACGCTTCCGACAAAAGCGCGTACCGCCGAAAGCTTGCAGAGAAGCATAAAGAACAGCACGGCTCCGAAAACCATCAGAGCCACGGAAATAATCAATCCTCTTTTCTCGTCGTTTAAAAGCCTTTTCATACGCTGCATCCATACTGATTTAATAACGGGACGGCATAAAGCCCTCCATTAACAGCTTGCCCGCTGTTTTAAGGCTTTATACAGCGGCAGCGCACACATAAACATCCGCATACATAGTTTAAAAAGAGGAAAAACTCATGCCATGCTCCGCTCCCGAAATGTGAAAGCTATGAGAGTATTATAAGTATGGCAGCAATAACAGAGGTGATTTTATGAATGCTGATATAATAGCGGAGCTTTGTGATGTAAGCCTTATCTATCACGAGCCGACGCGTGAAACGAAGGCGGTGGAGGGGCTTGATCTTACGATAAGGAAGGGCGAATTTCTATCCATAGTGGGGCCGTCCGGCTGCGGAAAGACAAGCGTTTTATCCCTTCTGACGGGGCTTTACGCTCCGTCCTGCGGAACGGTGAGCGTACTCGGCATGCCGCCGTCGGAGGCAAGGGGCAGAATAGGCTACATGCTTCAGCGCGACGAGCTTCTTGACTGGCGGAATATCGAACGGAACGCGCTGCTGGGGCTTGAGGTTAAGGGCGAGCTTAACGCCGAGACCCGCCGCAGGACATTGGAGCTGCTTGAAAAGTACGGCTTGGGCGAATTCCGCCACCACTATCCCAACGCGCTTTCGGGCGGTATGCGTCAGAAGGCGGCTCTGATACGCACTCTCGCGTTCCAGCCGGAGCTTTTGCTTTTAGACGAGCCTTTTTCCGCGCTCGACTATCAGACGAGGCTCAGTCTTGAGGATGAGGTGCGCTCGATAATAAAGCAGGGAGGTTACACGGCGGTGCTTGTCACTCACGACATATCCGAGGCGATATGTATGGGCGATCGTGTAGCCGTTTTTTCGGGACGTCCGGCAAGCGTCAAGCGGATATTCGACATTGAGCTTCCCGGCTCGGCGTTTGACAGGAGGTCGCAGCCCGGCTTTGCCCGTTTATTCGATGAAATTTGGAAGGAGCTGAAAAGCGATGAGCAATGAACATATTCTGTATTTAAAAAAACTCAAGCGAAAAAGGACGCTTATTGTGGCAGTACGGATACTGCTCTTTGTGTTTATAATAGCGTTGTGGGAGATTGCCGGAAGGATAGGTCTTTGCGACCCATTCATAGTATCATCCCCCGCAAGGGTATGCCGCACGATAGCCAATCTCTATTCGCAGAACGATCTGTTTCCGCATATACTGACGACGTTTTTTGAGACCGTTGCGGGCTTCGTGGCAGGAACCGCGCTTGGAGTGCTTATCGCGGTGCTGCTCTGGTTCTGCCCATTTCTCGAAAGGGTGCTTGACCCGTATCTTGTCGTGCTGAACGCCCTGCCCAAGATCGCCCTCGGTCCCATACTCATAGTCTGGGTGGGCGCGGGCGCGGGCGCGATAATAGTCATGGCGCTTTTAGTTTCGACCGTCGTCACGGTTATGAGCGTGCTTGCGGGCTTCCTTGAGATAAGCGCGGATAAGCTCAAGCTCATGCAGACCCTCGGAGCCACAAGAACGCAGACCTTCTCGAAGGTGGTGCTGCCCGCTTCGGTTCCGACGATTATGAGCGCGCTCAAGATAAGCGTCGGCATGAGCTGGGTTGGCGTCATTGTCGGAGAATACCTCGTTTCACGACGCGGACTCGGCTATCTCATAGTCTACGGCGGACAGGTGTTCAAGCTCGATCTCGTCATGGCAAGCATCGCCATACTCTGCCTGCTCGCCGCCGTCATGTACTATGCCGTCGCCGCCTTTGAGAAGCGCATCAGCCGAAGGTTCGGAAGGCTCTGATACAAAAAAGCCCGCCCCTTCTCCCGCGTTTCATAGGGAAACTTTCTGAACAGTCGAATTGAATAGTGATTTGTTTCCCTGCGGGGCTGTGTCGGTTGGCACAGCCCCGCGTTCCTTTTATGCCACCTCTGTTTGGGTGGGCTTTTCTTTCTCTGCCGTCATCGTCTCGGGCATCTCGTCGATGAGTCCGATGTCACGGTAGTATATCCGAATCTCCTGCGGTGCATTGCGGTCATAACGCTTTGCTCGTTCCCCGACTTCCACCCGCTGGATGAAGGTGTGCAGGATCTCACAGGTCAGCTCCGGGATCTCCGTGTACCTTCGCGCGTTCTCCAGGAAGCGGCTAACGTTCCCAGCGGAGCCCTTCAGCTTCTGGAGCTGCTCCGTTACCTGAGGAAACGCCTCGTCGATCTCCGCTTGCTCTCTGGTGTAGTCCCGAGACAGGAGTCTGTACTGCTCGTCAGGGATTCGTCCGAGGACGTTGTCCTCGTATAGCCTTTTGAACAAAGCAGACAGTTCATCCTTCCGCCGTTCCATCTCTGTCGCTTTCTTTTGGAGTGTCGCAATCTCTCGCTGGGCTTCCTTGCCTTGCTTTACGCCGATATATTCGGCGAAGCGCAGCTCGTTCTGCCGTGCGAAGTGGGTGATCCTGCGAATGTCATCCAGTAGCACCGCCGCCAGTTCCACCTCTCGGATATAGTGTCCAGAACAAACCGCTTTGCCCTTTTTCTTATAGGTGGAGCACATGAAATTGTTTTTGACCGCATCCATTGTGTGCGCCCGGTGGAGCACCATCGTCCCGCCGCAGTCGGCACAGTACACCAGACCGGAGAACATATTCTGCTCCGCAAAGTTGGCTCGGCGCCGTTTGTGCTTACGGATGTCCTGCACGATCTCCCAGGTCTGCTTGTCCACCAGCGGTTCGTGGGTATTCTCGAAGCGAAGCTGTTCCGACAGTGGTCGCTCAATCTTCTTTTTGTTCTTGTAGGAGATCGTGGTGGATCTCAGATTAACCGTGTGGCCGAGATAGGTTTCGTCCTCCAGAATCGAGGCGACCGTCGTGGATGACCAGCGATAGGGTCTGCTCAGATCCAAGCCCGTGGTTTCCTTCCCGTACTTTCGGTAGTAGTGGTTGGATGGATTTGGGATCTGCTCCCGTTCCAACTGTTTGCCAATCTGCATCGGGCCGCTTCCGGCAACGCACAGCGCGAAGATGCGCTGGACGACCCACGCCGTGTCCTCGTCCGGCACGATGTGTCGCTTCGGATCGTCGGGATCCTTCTTGTAGCCATAGCAGGGACAGGAGGCGACTCTCGCGCCTGTCTCCGCTTTGACCCGCACCGAGGTGCGTCCCTTCTTGCTGCAGTCCTTGGCGTAGAACTCGTTGATGATGTTTCGGAACGGAGTGAAGTCGTTGGTGTTCTCATACAGACTGTCCACACCGTCGTTGACCGCAATGAACCGGACGCCGTAGCTGGGAATTCCGTGTACTGTCCCACCTGCAGATACTCTCTGCCGAGGCGGGACATGTCCTTGACAATGATAGTTGCTACATGGTCGGACTCCACCAGCTCCATGACCTCCTGCCAGCCGGGACGGTTGAAGTTCGTTCCCGTATAGCCGTCGTCGGATATGAATTTCGTGTAGCCGAAGCCGTGATCGGCAGCGTACCTTTCGAGGTACAACCTTTGATTCAAAATGGAGTTTGAATCGTCTTCCTTGCCGTTTTTCTTTTGCAGATCCTCTTGGCTCAGCCGAGCGTAGAGGATCGTATACTTTTCTTGACTTGCCATGTCTTCTCCTTTCTGCGGCAAGCCGATACGGTACCACACAGTATACCGTGTCGGCTTTTTCATATCCAGCACTATTTTGTGAACTTCGAAAGATTTTCGTCGATGACCTTCAGCAAACGGTCAGTGGCGGTCTTTTCCGATCCGGCATCGAAAATGGATCGGACAGTAAAGACCCTGCCGCCGACCATCATCTGCCGCCGCAGCTCGATGCGACCGTTCTCCGTAGCGCAAACCGTGTCACGGAAGATCGGCATGATCTTCCCTCCGCCCAGCCTGCGCTGTGTGATTTCCTCCGGCCTATAGCCGCCAAGGATGCCGGTTTCCAAATAGATTTCGCTTTCTGTTTTCATGTGATTCTTTCTCCTTACCATTCTTTACTTTTGCCATTCAAGAGCGTCCTCGAATTTGAAGGAACCGTTAAGGCGCTTGACCTCCTGCACGCATTCTCCGCGCAGCCGTTCCATCGCCAGCGGATCAATATCCTCCTGGAGCGCAATCAGGTTTTCCAGGATGGCGATCTCCACCGCCAGCTTGAAGATCATTCGGTTCTGCCGGGTATCGCTCTCAGCCACGATACTTTTTAGCGTTGAGATGACGACATTGGGCAGATATGTTTTGTAATTGTCCGCTGTAACAAAGCCGTAATAGAAATCCACGGCCTTTTCTATGAATTCGGATTTGCTTCGGCAGTCAGCCTCTCGATAAACCTTATCGACCTTGTTCAATACTTCGGGATGAATCCAAAGGGCAAACTTTTGCTTATTTTCATAACTCATACGTAATATTCCTTTCCGGGGATATGACCCCTGTAATAACTCCTATAGTTTTCTTGTAAAATGGGCGATTTCGGGCAAGCACGACCCCGCACGCAGGAACACAGAGCAATTATCGACCCCTATAATTTGCGAGGGTCGCAAAGCCCGAAAACCTTTGTGCGGTCGGCATTGCCGTCTGCACTGGTAAACTAAAACTGGACACGGAGGGGGTAAAAACTGTACAGGATGGTGTATAATGGGAAACAGAGAAAACGGCATCCGAGTACAGACCGA
>CADAGD010000065.1 GCA_902787375.1 uncultured Eubacteriales bacterium | reverse complement strand
TTCCGCGCCTATCGCGGCGCGTACGCGCTGACCCGCGCGGCTCCCTTTGGTCGCAATATCAATACTATCAGAGCTTGTTTGATTTAATCAGCGTTTACTATTACGCAAGACGTCCCATATTAAGGAACAATGCCGATTGACGAGGTAAGACATGAGCGCAGCACTTGAATTCATATATGGCAGAGCCGGCAGCGGCAAGACCTGCGCCATATTCTCGCGTATAAAGGACTTGCGGCAGGGCAGCGACGGCTCCCAAAGCATACTGATAGTCCCCGACCAGGAGACATTTGAAACCGAAAGACAGCTCTCCGAATATTTGGGCGGAGGGCTTTTCGGCGTATCGGTGACTTCATGGGGCGATCTTTCAAGGCGCGTGCTGGATGGACTCGGCGAGCGAAAGGCATTCCTTTCCACGCAGGGACGTGTCATGCTTTTAAGACGCTGCGTTGACTTCTGCTCAAAGGACTTGACCGTTTTTAAAAAATCCGCGCTCTACAGCGGCTTTCCCTCCGAATGCGACGAGCTTATAAAGCGTTTTAAGCGGTGCGGGCTTTCGGCTCCCGATGTGGCGGAGGCTGCCGACAAGCTCGAAAGCGGACTGCCTCTCAGGGACAAGCTCCGCGATGTTTCCGTCATATTCTCAGACCTTGAACGCCGATGCGCCGAGAGGTATATCGACTCCGAGGACATGATGAACGAGATGATCCGCCGCGTTGCCGAAACTCCGCTTAAAGGCTCTCATATATTCATAGACGGAGGCTCGACCGTAAACGAGCAGTCATACAACGCCTTTGCCGCGCTTCTTGAGAACGCCTCAAGCGTATGCGTCGCTCTTGATATGGACTTCACCTCCAAGGACAGGGAGCTGTTCTTTCCCAACCGTCTTATATTCGAGCGGCTTTGCGACATAGCCTCCTCGGCAGGCGTTTCATACACCGTGACCGAGTTGAGCGGCGACAGACGGGACGGCAATCCCGCCATACGCCATATCGAGCGGGAGCTTTTCGCGTTTCCGCAGACGCCCTTTGACGGCTCTCCCGACGGGCTTTCCATCAGCATATGCGCCGACCGCGTTGATGAGGTGACGGAAGCGGCGGAAGGCATACTTCGAGCCGTATCAAGCGGGATACGCTACCGCGACATAGCCGTGGCGGTAAGCGATATTTCAAGCTACGAGCTGACCGTGTCCCGCGTTTTCAAGGCTTACGGCATACCCTACCTGACGGACATAAAGAAACGCCTCATAACCCATCCCGCGGCACAGCTCATCATATCCGCGCTGAAGGCGGTCGAAACGGGCTTCGGAACCGAGCATATAACCGCCGTGATGCGCTCCGGGTTCATGGATGTGACTGCCGATGAAGCGGAGAAGTTTGAGAACTTCATCGTATCCCGCGGATACTTCGGCAGCCGTCTGCTCTCCGCCTTCGCGGACAATGACGCCGAGTTTGAGGACATAAGGAGCCGCCTTATGACGCCGCTTTTGCGCTTTGCCGAAGCGTTAAAGGACGGGAACTGCGAATCGAGAACCGTAGCCATACACGGGTTCATGGAGGACTTGAGCATATACGATAAGCAGCGCGAGCTGTGCGCTCAGCTTCATGAGAGGGGGCTTTTCCGCGACGAGGCGGAAAACGCCCAGATAGTCAACACCATTACGGAGGTTCTCGACCAGTTATACGTCATAATGGGCGACGAGCGGATAGGACTTAAACGCTTCACCGCCGTTGTAAGCGAGGGCTTTTCATCATACGAGGTGGGCGTTATTCCCACCACCTGCGATCAGGTGCTTGTCGGCTCCATTGACAGGACAAGGGCCGGAGCGGTTCGCCTGCTCTATGTACTCGGCATGAACGACGGGCTGTTTCCCAAGGCACGCAAGGACGACGGCGTTATAAACGACGGCGACCTCAATCTGCTTCGGGAATTCGGCTATGAGCTTTGGCAGAACTCCAAAACGCTCTCCGCGAACGACATGCTCACGATCTATTCCATGCTCTCACGGGCTTCCGAACAGATAGTGTTCTCATACCCCATATCCGTCACGGGCTCGGCTGAAGGCTCCTCCGCCCTCCCCTGTCGGCTTATTGAGAGCATAAAGCGGATACTTCCGGGCATCCGTGTCAACGACTATGCCGCCGAACCGAGCTTGCGGCGTAATGAGGCGTCCGCGTTCGCGTCCCTGTTCCGCAGGCTCCGCCGAATGCTCGACACAGGCGCGGAGGACGAGGAGGCGGCAAGGCTCTTTGCCTATTTCAGCAGACAGCCGTTATACAGGAACAGGCTCCAAAAGCTTGCGGCACACGGCTTCGGAGAGGAGGCCATCCCGCCTTTTGGTATAGAGCTGTCAAGAAAGCTCTACGGCAGCATGATATACGGCTCAGCGTCAAGGCTTGAGGACTTCAACAAATGTCCCTTCCTTCACTATATCCGTTACGGCTTCGGAGCAAAGCCCCGCCGTGAGCGTCGCATGAACGCCTTGGATAAGGGCAGCTTCCGTCATTCGGCACTTGAGGCGTACGTCAGGTATGTCATGGAAAACGAGCTTGACTGGCAAAAGATAGACGACGAAAGGGTCTTTGAAATACTCAGGGAGATAATCCCCCCGATAATGAACAGGGAGGACAGCGGGCTTCTATTTGACACGGCACGTCAGAGGGCGGAGCTTGTGGGCGTTATCGAGTCGATAAAATTCACCTGCTGTGCGCTGACACGGCACATAGCAGCGGGCGATTTCCGTCCCGTCGGGTGCGAGGTGAGCTTCGGAAGACCCGAATCGCTGTTCCCTCCGCTCACCATTTCGACAGGAAGCGGCGTTACTTTCAGAATAGCCGGAGTGATAGACCGCATAGATTCATGTAAAAACAGCACGGGCTCCGACATGAGCCGCATAATCGACTATAAATCCGGGGGCAAGGATTTCCGCTTCGGGTATCTGAACGCGGGACTTCAGCTCCAGCTCCCGCTCTATGCCGCCGCGGTCGAGGCTGCTGACACCGTCGGCATGTATTATATGCCCGTCATGGACGCTCCGCCCGTCAGCACCGACACGGGCGAAGCCGTAAAGCGCATGACCGACGAGCTTATAAAGCAGTTCAGGCTGAACGGGCTGTCCCTGCGCGACGAGGAGGTCATATCCGCCACGGATTCATTCGACAAGGCGTCCACGGTGATAAACGCCAAGCGCGATAAGGAGGGAAACGCCGTCGGCAGCGGCTTTGTCGATAAGGAGGAATACCGCCTCGTCATCGAAACCGCAAGAAAACGCGCCGCGTCCGCCCTTGAACGCATATATGAGGGCGAAATTGACGCGCACCCCTATATGAACTCCGTTTCAAAAAACGAGAAAGCCTGTACCTACTGCGACTATAAGGACATCTGCCGCTTCGACGACGAGCTGAGCAACAGCGGCTACAGAAAGATAGTCCCGATGAGCGCGGACGCGTTTTTCGGAAGGACGGGAAAAGGCTAAAAACGATGCCGGGCTTTTTAAAAGTCGTTCCGACCGTTGACTATCGCAACGCTATTTGCTACAATTAATTAAACTTCAAAAAGGAGAATAACAATGCTTCCATTTATAAATCTGTTCGGAGTACAGGTTCCTATGTACGGCGTCTGTATGTCCATAGCCATGCTATTGGCAATATCCCTGTCATGCTTGAGAGCGAAAAAGCGCGGCTTGGACGTTGACAGGCTTCTCACGATAGCCCTTGCCGCCATAGTCTGCGGCATTTTGGGCGCAAAGCTGCTCTACTTCATAGTCACCTACTCATGGGATGAATTCATAGCCTCCATCAAGGCAAACGGTATAGGCTATCTTTTGCAGGGCGGGCTTGTATTCTACGGCGGTCTTATCGGCGGAGTGCTTGGAGCATTCCTCGGCGCGCGCTTCACCCATACAAAGCTTTCGGAATACTCGGACAGCATCGTTCCGACGCTTCCCCTCGCGCACGCGATAGGCAGGATAGGCTGCTTCTTCTCCGGCTGCTGCTATGGCAGACCGACCGATTCATGGATCGGCGTATGCTTTCCCCATTCCGTAACCGGGCTTTCGCCCGACGTCGCGGTTATCCCCACACAGCTTATCGAGTCGGGACTCAATCTGCTCCTCTTTATCGCCCTGCTCATATACACGCGAAAGGAGCGCAAGGGCTTCACGACGCTCTATGTCTATCTTATCGCATACGGCGTCGAACGCTTCCTGCTGGAGTTCCTGCGCGGCGATGAGATAAGGGGCATATTCGGCTCCCTCTCCACATCCCAATGGATAAGCCTGCTGCTCATAATCGTTTCCGCGATAATGCTTGTTATCACAGGCAGAAAGCACGGAACACAGGCTGACGCCGAGCCTATCACGGAGGAAAATCACGGTGATTGACGTCTTTTCGGAGCATCCGCGCCGCGCCGTTTTCAGCATGTGTTTCCATTACAGACATGAATTTATGGCTTAATTGTTTTTCTCCACAATATCTTGTATGCAAATAATCGCGCCGAATACAACACGATTAAAATAAAACTTGTTTTTGCCGATTTTTTTTGATATTATAAATATAGGGAACAGTTTTTGTATGTTCCCTTTTTATACAGAGTAAATGCTATTTACCAGATAAATTTCACACCTTGCGGCTTCGTGTTTTCGGGGCAGTATTTTTAGTATCATGGGGGCAATATGGTTTCAGCACAGGTCATATGGGCAAAGGCCCTCCCTGTTTTGCAGGAGAGGATGACGCCCACAAGCTATAAAACATGGATAAAGGATATAATGCCCATCTCCGTGGAGGGAAATACCCTTATACTCATGGCTCAGAGCGAGATGTATCTGACTACTTTGAGGCAGTTCTACTCCAACATAGTCACCGAATGCGTGAATGAGGCGAACAGCTCCAACTATACTATCAGCTTTATAGTCAAGGAGGATAAGGAGGATACTCCCACATCCGTACCCACTCCCGCGCAAAGCACGAGCGACGCCGGGGTTTTCTTCGGTGTTCAGTCGAAGTATACTTTCGATACGTTTGTAACGGGCGAATCCAACCGCTTTGCCCACGCGGCGGCGGTAGCCGTAGCGGATAACCCCGCTTCCGCGTACAACCCCCTGTACATATACGGCGGCTCCGGTCTCGGCAAAACGCATATGCTCCATGCCATAGGCAACTATGTGCATAACATGCACCCCGAATTCAACATATGCTTTGTATCGAGTGAGGATTTCACAAACGACGTCATAGCCGCCATCAAATATGACAAGCGCGAGGAGCTGCGTAAGAAGTACAGGAACCTCGATCTGCTTCTCGTTGATGATATTCAGTTCATAGGCGGCAAGGAAGCCACCGAGATGGAGTTCTTCAACACATTCAACGCCCTTCACGGCTCCAACAAGCAGATAGTCATAACCTCCGATCAGTCCCCGAACGATCTGCCCTTCCTTCAGGAACGCCTACGCACGCGCTTCTCATGGGGCATCACGGCGGACATAAAGCCTCCGGACGTCGAAACCCGCGTGGCAATACTCAAGGGCAAGGCGGAGCGCGACGACGTCAATATAACCAACGACGCCCTCCTCTATATGGCAGAGCAGTATAATTCCAATGTCCGCGAGCTTGAGAGCTGCTACAACCGCATTGTGCTGTACGCCAATTTCTCCAAGCGCAGCATGATCGACAGGAGCTTCGCCGAAAGCGTTCTCAAGGATTATGTCTCATCCGAGGGCAAGCACATGGTCACTCCCGACCTCATAAAGCAGGTGACGGCCAATTACTTCGGCATTACAGTCGAGGATCTCGTTTCCTCAAGACGCGATAAGCGCATAGCCGTGCCGAGGCATGTAGCCATGTACCTCTGCCGCACGCTTACAAATATCTCCTATCCCGATATCGGCAAGGCGTTCGGCGGCAAGCATTACTCCACCGTTATGTATTCCTGCGATCAGATAGCCGGCGAGATAGGTCAGAAGCTGGACATAACAACCGCCATCGACGATATAACCAATAGACTGACAAACGATCTTTCGCTTAAATAAAGCCTTTATCGGCATGGCCGCATATTCGCGCACTGGTTTAAAAACCAACCGCAATTCAAAAAGCCCCTCGCAAGGGGGCTTTTCGCATTACAGTATTCTCTTATTCCCTATCCTCCGGCGCGTAGCCTATGACGACCTTTTTGCAGTCGGGGCAGTTATACGCCACCGCGACGCAGCCGACAAAGGGACTTTCGTCAGGCTCCGCAAGCTGTACGGCGGAGCCGCGCAGACGGTGGAAGGCGGTCATGGCTGTCTTTTTTTCAGCCCAGAAAAGACCGTCCCTGCTCTGGACATAGCCCTTCAGCATCTCATTTCCGCAAAACGGACATTTCATAGCGACCTTCTTGCAACACGATGTTTAAACTTTGGCACCGGAGAAATATGCTCCCCGGCATGCCGAGGCCTGCGCCGCGAGGGCGCAGGCTTCGAGGTGGTAAATCAATCTATCGGCTCAAGTCATATGAGCCCTCATTTTACATTACCTTTCTTTGTTTCGGCATTCCGCTTACGGCCTATTCGGGTTCGATAAGACCGAGGTTGCCGTCGTTCCTCTTATAGAGGACATTGATGTCGTCCGTTTCGGCATTCGAGAATACGAAGAACGAATGTCCGAGAAGCTCCATCTGGAGAACCGCCTCATCAAGGCTCATGGGCTTGATGGAGAAGCGCTTTGTCCTGACGATCTTGGGACCTTCCTCGTCGTCATCGGGATATTCGGGTATCGGCTCATTAAACGCCTCCGCTCTGAGGTTCTTTTCGAGCTTTGTGCGGTGACGGATTATCTGACGCTCAAGCTTGGCGATAACATTATCTATGCTCGCATACATATCCCCCGTTACCTCCTCGCCGCGGATTATTCCGCCGCTGTAGGGGATCGTTACCTCAACTATATGACGATTCTTCTCGACCGCCATAGTCACCTGTGCTACCGTATCTGCGGGGAAATAACGCTCCAGCTTTGCCATCTTCTTTGTCGCAAGCTCCCTCAGATACTCGGAAACCTCGATGTTCTTACCATTAATGGAAATACGCATAGTGCATTGCTCCTTTCCTTCGCGTCCTTACGGAACGCTGTTTTACCGATGAACGGATTTTGATGCCGTTCATTTGTTACGGATATATTATATCATACTCTTTCGCGTTTGGCAAGCCCCAAATTGTAAAGTTCTTGTAAAACGACGCAAATATTGTTCGTTTTTAATGATTTTCGCCTTATTTATCATTAAAAACCCTTATCAAAAGCAACCTTCCCCTGTGAACGCTCACATTGGCGACGCGCCCCGGCAGGACTTCATTGCTTATTCCGTACTGATACCCGCAGTCTATCGAGGCATGGACG
>CADAGD010000064.1 GCA_902787375.1 uncultured Eubacteriales bacterium | reverse complement strand
GTTCTTCGGCGGCAGGCGGATATCCGACGAAGAAGCAGACGAACTCAAAACGCTGATAGACAGCCACAGGGATTGAGTATTAAAACGGAGATATTAATACTTGATATAAGCTGCAACGACAGCATAACAGACATCAGCACACTTTCCGGATTGACCAACCTTGAGTATCTATCTATTTCAGAAAACAAAAATATAAGCGACATAAGTGCATTGTCCACTTTGAAAAATCTTAAAGCAATTGATCTTGGCGGCACGAATGTGAGCGACATAAGCGCGCTGTACGACTTGAGGTATCTTGAGGATGTTTCCATTGACCGCACCAATGTATCCGACGATGATATACATTTTATGGAGTTTTTAATCAGATGATACGCCATCGGTAGACGCCAATCGGCTTAAAGCGGCAAGGAACGGTAAAAGCTCATCGTCGTTAAACAACCGTATTTAATGTGTCGGGCAAATATTGTTCCGATAACCGAAACCATAATACTGTATTCTTTCGCGGCAGGAACATTCACTTCGGTGAGTTTCCCGCCGCCTTTTAATAATAAGCCGTTTTACCTTATTTGAGGTGCTTTTTTATGGCTGGCGGTAATGTTTTTTTCATTTTCGGACGCTTTCTCCTCCTCAAATACCATGCGTATCCCGATACCGACCATCCGTGTGAAAACGGTTGAACGCATCCCGTGTGCATCGTATAATACAGGCATTCCAAGAGAAAGGAGCCGTAAAGTGAAAGTTGAGGTAAGAATTGACGAAGCCGTTACGGAGCCGCGCATAATAATCCTCACGAACCGCATGACGGACGAAGTGGATGCGCTCGTCAGGCAGTTTTCAAAGTCGGAGGCAGGGTTTATAGCGGGCTTCCGCGACGGAGCCGTCACGATACTCGATGAGAATGACGTAATGAGGATATACGCCGCGAACGGCAAGGTTTACGCCGTTCAAGCCGATGGGGAGTACCTTTTAAGGCTGAGGCTGTATGAGCTTGAGGAGAGGCTTCGATACGACAGGTTCGTTAGGATATCGAACTCGGAGATAATCAATCTGAAGAAGGTCAAGAGCTTTGACCTCAGCCTATCGGGAACCATCTGTGTCGTTTTCAATGACGGAAGCAACGCCTATGTTTCAAGACGCTATGTGACAAAAATAAAGGAGGTATTGGGAATATGAAGCCGAACAATCTGAAAAAAGCCATAACACGCGTGCTTATCGGCGCACCCATAGGATTGGCGATAAGCACTGTAATCACAATTATAATCTCCCTGTTCAGAAATGACGGGCTGTATCATGCCGTCGTTCCCGAATTGGTAAACGACCTCGGAACCGAAATGAACGCCGTACTCGTGCAGGCGTTGCTTTCAATGCTCTACGGCGCGGCGTACGCCGGGGCTTCCGTAATCTGGGAGCTGGAGTGGAGCCTGCTGCGTCAAACACTCACGCACCTGTGTATATGCTCCCTCGCCACATTCCCTACAGCCTATTTCATGCGCTGGATGGAACACAGCGTAAAGGGCGCGGGCATATACTTCGGAATATTCTTTGCAATATATCTCATAATATGGCTGAGCATGTATTCCAAAATGAAGCGCAGAGTGGCGATAATAAACAGAAAAGTGGAGCAGATAAAATAAACGCGAAAGCAGAATAAGAAAAACGGTTTTTTGAATAAATATATTGATTTCCGCCGCCGATATGGTATAATTTATCAAACCATTATTAGGAGGAAAAAATATGCCAATTCTTGTAAGACCCGAAAACATGGAACGCATCACAACTCCCGCGCTTGCCGAGGCATTCATCGCGGAACAGATAGAGGATATAAGGGCGCAGGTGGGCGACCGCAAGGTACTGCTCGCGCTGTCGGGAGGAGTTGATTCAAGCGTTGTAGCGGCTCTGCTGATAAAAGCCATAGGAAAGCAGCTTGTATGCGTACACGTCAATCACGGACTTCTGCGCAAGGGCGAGCCTGAGCAGGTAATAAAGGTGTTCCGTGACGAGATGGACGCGAACCTCATCTACGTTGACGCGGTTGACAGATTCCTTGATAAGCTTGCCGGAGTATCCGATCCCGAAACGAAGCGCAAGATAATCGGCGGCGAATTCATTGAGGTGTTTGCCGAGGAAGCAAGGAAGCTTGATGGCGTGGAGTTCTTGGCGCAGGGAACCATCTGGCCCGACATACTCGAATCCGAGCATGGCATAAAGGCGCACCATAACGCAGGCGGCCTGCCCGATGATCTCAAGTTTGAGCTTGTCGAACCCGTCCGCATACTCTTTAAGGATGAGGTGCGCGTCGTCGGCAAGACGCTCGGTCTGCCCGACGGAATGGTCTATCGTCAGCCCTTCCCCGGCCCCGGCCTCGGAGTGCGCTGCCTCGGAGCCATCACACGCGACAGGCTCGAAGCCGTCCGCGAATCCGACGCCATACTCCGCGAGGAGTTCGCCAATAACGGCCTCGCAGGCAAAGTCTGGCAGTATTTCACGATCGTCCCCGACTTTAAATCCGTCGGCATTAAGGACGGCCGCCGCTGCGATGAATGGCCCGTCATTATCCGTGCCGTCAACACTCGCGACGCTATGACCGCTTCCGTCGAAAATGTTCCCTTTGACCTCTTGCAGAGGATAACCAACCGCATTACCGGCGAGGTCAAGGGCGTCAATCGCGTACTCTATGACCTTACTCCTAAGCCCACCGGAACGATAGAGTGGGAGTAAGCCGAAGGCTCGGTTATGATCTGCTTCGCCAAGCTATGAGTTATGATGCGCTTCGCGCAGTTATAAGTTAACGCCGACGCTGTTTGGCGCGCCTATCCTAACTTGCGCACAGCGCAATCATAAATTTTGCCGCAGGCGAACTCATAACTTTAAACTCATAACTCGGATTTCACAGAGCAGTACCTCTGGCGCAGAATCGGTCGAGTGAAAATGAGCCGAACGCTCGGTTATGATCGGCTTCGCCAAACTATGAGTTATGATGCGCTTCGCGCAGTTATAAGTTAACGCCGACGCTGTTTGGCGAGCTTATCCTCACTTGCGCACAGCGCAATCATAACTTTCGCCGCAGGCGAAATCATAACTTTCGCCGCAGGCGAAATCATAACTCTAAACTCATAACTCTAAGGGTATTCTATTTTTTGTCTCTAACATAGGGGGACGGGAAGCCGGCACAGAGAACATCCATGCCAAATTGTTTGGCACAGACCGAGCATTGACAGTTCTAAGCTTGTTGAAGCTAACCGACAAAGACATGCCTCGCAGGGGCGGTAAATCTTGCTTGATTTTCCGAAATCCCGCGCCTATCGCGGCGCGGCGCTTACGTTTCCTCGCAGCAAAGATGCTTCGGCGTTCCGTTAAAATCGAAACGCCGTTGTGTTTTTTTAACGCTGCACGCTCGCGCGGCTCCCTTTGGTCGCAATATCAATACTATCAGAGCTTATTTGATTTAATCAGCGTTTACTCAAGCAGAGCGGAGCCGATATCCTTACTCTTTTCGGACGCCTTGACGTAGAGCCTGTGTACGAATGCCTCGTTGGATTCAATTATCCAATTTTTGATTGACATTAATATGCTCAATATTCCCGCAGGGATTATCCTTATTGTGATAATTGGTACATCCGAAGAACACGTTTCCGTTCTTCGAATTAATTTTTACTATCATATAGCCGTCCGAACACTTCGGACACTTGTGAATATCATGCAGATGATCACGGTCGTTTGTCATGAAGTCACAAACCTCTACGTCGTTTGTACACATATATAGGTGAAGACCATAGTTTTTGTTAAACTCATATTTGAGCGGGAAGCCGCAGACCGGGCAGCGCATACTGAACAGATCGACCGTCTGCATATTGATGCTCTCCTGCAAAGGAAGTTTGAAATCCTTTATCAGCTCAATGAGGAACCTGGATGGCTTATTCTTCGGAACGGCGATATAAACGCGGTTTTTTGTTCTTGTAAGGGCAACATAAAACAGCCTCCGCTCCTCGGCAAACGGAATGCTCAAGTCCTCGTGCATGACGAGCTTCAATATAGGATCGTCCTCTATCTGGCAGGGGAATCCGAATTTGCCCTCAAACATATTGACAATAATAACATTGTCATAGCCAAGGCCCTTGGAGCTGTGAGCTGTCATGAACGAAATATTGACCTTTGGATACTTTACGCTGACTATCTTTCCGTTACCCGCATCCTGAAAGAGAGAAGATCTAATCAGCTTGTATGCGTCATAATTGTATCTGCCGATAAGCAAAATCGTCTTTTCAGCCCCGTATTCCTCGATGATTTCTCCGATAATCGTTTCCACTTTTTCGGCAAGCCGGACAAATGGCTTTATGCTGTCATCAAAGACTTCGAGCTTGACCGGATCGCTGAGGTGCTTAGGGCTAATGAGCTGTTTCCTTATCTGACTGTTGCTTTTTTGCACGAAATTACCCGCAATATCGATCAACTCCTGGGAATTGCGGTAGGTATGTGTTATTTTCAGCTCCGTTCCCTCGCCCATTAGTTCGAGGAACCTTGTGAAAAGGGTAATGTCCGAACCTGAAAAAGCATAAATCGACTGCCAGTCGTCACCCACCGCAACGACCTTGGCGTTCGTAATCTCCGAAAGCCTCTTTGTAAGGTTGAAACGCTGACGGGCAATATCCTGAAATTCATCTATGATTATGTATTTATAGGGAAGCTCAAGATGCTGCCGCTCTATTTCCGCCAGATAGAAATGAGCGTCGTTTATCATATCTGCAAAGTCGATCTGATTAGCCTGTTTAAGAACCGCCTGGTAATGCCCATAGACCTGCTCGGCAATATCGAGGAACAGCAGCGTGCGGGGGTTGTCCGTCTTTTGACGGAGCAGTTTAAATCCGCCTGCATCATAGCCTGTCGTTTTGTACTGCTCAATAAACTTCATCATGAAATCGATGAGTTTGAATATGTACTTATCCTTACCCGTTTCGACTATCTTTTTGTAGACTTCCTCAAGATCGCGCGGTTTCAACACAAACCCCTCGCGTTTGAGTGTTTCCTCCAGGTGCTCAAGCAGCGGCCTGCGATCATTGTAGAGAGACCATGTTTCTATAAGCGTCGTTCCATACTGTTTATGCAGTTTCCTTTTGTCATTTATATTCTTCCGATAACGGGCGATCTGTTGCTTTGAAAAGATATTGCTGTAACCGCTTTCCGTCAGCGCATAGTGTTCAAGCCATGCCGAATGCTCGCCCTGATTGATGTAGAAATCAGGCGTATATTTCTTTCTTTTTGAAAGTGATCTGTCAGGGTAGACACGCTCATATTCATAATCAAGCCCGTTCAGATAAAGGAAGTTTGCGATCTGAACCTCTTGGTTGGAGCGGAGGAATTCACCGGTCAGCGTTTTGATCTGCTTTGTCCTTTGTGTTGCGACCTTGCGAACATATTCACCAAGCCCGCTTTTCAGCGTTTCAAAGTCCTGTGCAGCCTTGAAAAGATGATACTGATTGAGACTGTCGAATTTGAATACCTCTTCCGTAAGATCAAAGTAATACCCCATGAACAGCACGAGGTTTCGCATTAGCGGCTTATTGTTATAGATCGACTTTTCAAGCATGTCGAAAATTATCTTGTGGGAATTGAGGTTTACCGTCGGCGGCTCTGCGGAAAAACGTCTGACGATATCGAACGCAAAACGATGGAATGTGCATATATTTGCGGGGATGCCGAGTTTTTTGTTTATCCTGTCGCGAAGCTCATTTATTGCTTTGTTTGTATAGGAAATGACGATTATCTCTTCCGGCAGAACGCCCTGCTTTTCCACAAGGTACTTGACCTTTGCTGCCATAGTCGTCGTCTTCCCGGCTCCTGCCCCGGCGACGAGCAGGCAATAATCATCATCGATAACGACAGCCCTGCGCTGTTCCTCATCGAGCCTGATCACCGGATCTATGTCCTTGAGAATACCATCGAAGTATTCTTTATTCTCCTTGAGCGAATGCTCAATATAATTCGTGTTATGCGCCGTCACATCGGCGTCAAAGGTGTTCATTTTGCGGAGAAAAGCTCCAAGCTCCTTAGCATCAATTCTGAATGTCGCCGCATGATTGAGCACATACTGCTGAATAAGCTCATTCTTCAAAGACTTATAGTACTTATCATAAACAGATATAAACCTTGCGGCGTCCCTGTGGGATATGTAATGCGAAAAATTGAAAAGTCGGGCATGATCAATGTCAAACGCAAGAAGAACATTATGCAGATTGCCGTAATCCAAATCCTCGTCCGAGCTTGTCTGCTTCTCCAATGGTACATGAAAGTATGCGGAAGGCAGTCCGCAATGCGGACACTTTTCCGCTTTATCCGATATTAAGCTTCCGCACTCAGGACAGGTGATAAGAGCCATTTTTAACCCTCCCAACTATATCGAATTATACAAGGCCGAGCTTTTTGATCCGTGCGCGGATCGCTCCGTTTGTTCTCTTGAGTGTTATGGCGATCTCGCTCACGGAAACGCCCTTACGGTACAGATCCGCAAGACATTCGTCATGTGCCGCGCTCCATGGCTGATCCTTCATTTCATGCTTGTTCTTGCTGTTCTGAATACCGATCACAGCGTCAATATTATCGACAATGAACTGCTGTGCGGCGGCGTTGTAAACGACGGAAACATAAGGCCCGTTCGGCCCATCTTTATCCACAGCGAAAATGCCCGCGGCATTGCCGCTTTCGGTTGGACGGTTCGTATTGTTCCCGTTTTTGTTCACAACGGTTTTAAGCATCCCCATTTGCTGAAGCCACTCTGTAATTGCCGTGTATTTGAGCGGAATCATATCTTCGTTATCAATAAGTGCATTTATCCGCTTTACCAAATTTGAAATTGTGAGTCCCTGCGGATCCGGTTCAAATCTCGATAATTGCTCCGCCGAAATTTCAAGCGGGAGCTTAGGAGATTGCTTTTGCTTCGGCTTTGATCCGATTCCCCCGTTTTCCAGCACACGCCTCAAAATGTCCGAAACGAAGAACAAGCATCTTGAAATGCGCACCTGATTGATCATATCAGTTTCGGCAGCGGGCTTGTCCGTCAACGGGTCTATCCCTTTCGCCATTTTATCCAGATACATTCTTGCACGTTCGATGGTTTCAAGCTCGGTCATGTTTTTCTCCTTCTTTGCTGCTGTGTTGTCATATTATCCGTCAATTCAAAAAACCACTGCCAACTCATTCATCTGCCTTGCTATATGCTAATTATACATATTCCCCTAATAAATAGCAACTAAAACTCGCATAATTCCCGATCGACAATCCATCTGCATTCATTCGGGAGGATTGATCTTTCGGTGCTTTCAAGAAGCAGTAGACGCAGTTTCTTAACGATTACATCTTCCACGAATCAAGTAGACAATGATTAATTAACGCCTTGGTAAAGTGCCGATTGAAGCATATAGCTTTCAATCAATTTTTGCCGTTCTACCCTGCCGTTTTTCAAAAA
>CADAGD010000063.1 GCA_902787375.1 uncultured Eubacteriales bacterium | reverse complement strand
TCTATAACAACGGGGAGCTTAATCATTTTGATGAAATGTACCTCAGCAGCGATGACTATGCCTGTATGAGCGGAGATTACGTTTATTCTTCTCTGGAGAAGATAAATATATTAACCGGAGAGATCGAAGCAAAGCTCTCAAAGCCCGAAGACGTTTCCTTTGTGGGTGCCTACGGCTTCACAACAGAGAAAAACGGAACCCCAAAAGCAATTTGCTTTAATTTTTAACAGCAAGGAATTATTTGCAAATGACGATGCGCGAGTCTCCCTTTCAAACGGGGCTGAGTGGATAGCAAAGGGACATTCGCCCGAATGTATCGGAATAGATGCCGATAATTGTTATTATTTTTTGTATTTCAACGAGGAACAGTTTGGTATAACGAAGGTCGATTCCGATGGCAATTTCATATCGCAGGTTGCAATTCCCGACGAAATAGCCGAAAATCTATGGGATCCGCGCTATTGCTACAACCTCCTTCCCGACGGCACGGTATACATCTCTGCGGCTATGAACGACGCATACGTCATCTGGAAAATAAACATGTAAAAGCATTTGCTTGATTTGCAGGGGACGGTTTGTGCAAGCAGACCGTCCCATTTTGGTGCAATTTGTTTTTTACAGCCGTTTGCAGCATTTACCAACCCCGAAGGGTTGAAAAAGCAGAAACGATATGATATAGTATAAAGCATTAACCGATGCTTTTTGACATATCGGTGAGAAACCATTGAGAGGGAAATTGTTATGAAAAGGTTTATTTCATTGCTGCTTGCGGCGTTGATGCTTGCCGTACCCCTATGGGCGGCGGCGGAGAGCATTGCGCTGTCGAGCATGGAGGGGGCGTCGCGCTCCGGTTTGAGCTTACCGTTGGCGGGCAGGGGAACCGAGGATGCGCCGTATGAGATAGGCAAAGCGGACGAGCTTTGTCTGCTTGCGCGGAAGGTCAATGCCGGCGAATCCTGCAAGGGCGTGTATTTCACGCTTACGGCTGACATCGAGCTTGGAAACGAGGAATGGGAGCCGATAGGCCGCGATGCGGAGCATCCGTTCGAGGGAAGCTTTGACGGCGGGAACCACTCCGTTTCGGGGCTTTATATAAGCACGGGAGCTGATTATTCCGGACTTTTCGGATACAGCACGGGCGCGATAAGCTCCGTGGTGCTTCGTGATTCAGAAATCAGGGGCGGAAGCTTCACAGGAGGAATAGTCGGCTTTGGCGCGGCGGAATACTGCGTGAGCTACGCGAATGTTTCGGGCAGCGACCATGTAGGCGGAATCGTCGGCGACGGCGCGGTATTCGACAGCCTGAACTACGGCAGCGTTGAGGGAAAAAACGAGGTCGGAGGTCTTATCGGAACGGGCGACGCTCAAAGATGCTTCAATTACGGTGAGGTTTCGGGCAAAACCCATGCGGGCGGCGTATCGGGACTTGGCGTCAGCTTTGAATGCGAGAGCGAAGCGGAGGTCAGGGAGACGGAGCCGTATGTCGAAACACGCGAAAAACACAGCGTCGCCAAATTCATCAGATGGGCGCTGACACATGTTGACGCCGAAACAATACCTACAAATGCCCGCTTATTCATTCCGACTCAGAACTGCGGCACTCAAAAATGGGAATACCTTTACGGAGCCATTCGCACACTCACATCTCAATCCACTATAAACAATTTTTACAACAACTACTATACACGCTATATGCTCCGCGGTCAGTATGACGATATAACCGCGGATTGGAGCCGTTCCACATATTCCACCGATTGTCAGGGACTGCTTGACGCATGGATGACGTACGAGGAGGGCATTACCACCGACATCAACGTCCAGATGAACTACACGAACTGGAGTACGGACAAGGGAGAGATAGCCTCCATCGACCGTCCGTGGGTGGTCGGCGAGGCGGTTTACGTCTGGTCGAAGCGCAGCAACAGATTCACCCACATAGGATGGGTCTGCGGATTCGACGAGGACGGCGAGCCGCTTGTCATCGAGGCTCGCGGCGTCTATTTCGGCGTCGTTATAACCCGCGTCAGCGACAGAAGCTGGACGCACAGGGGGCTTATGACGGTAAAATTCAACTATGACGCGAATATGTCATCCAATTATGTCGCGCCCGTCTGTGAGGAATTTGACGATGCGGGGGGACTTGACAGCGGCGTCCCCACAAGGGAGATTTGGGACGGCACGGTGGCTTCCGGCTATGATGGAGGCACCGGCACAGCCGCGGACCCGTACCTCATCAGCAATGCCAAGCAGCTTGCGTATCTTTCATATGCCGTCCGAAACGGAACCTCGTATAAGGACAAGCATTTCAAGCTCACGAACGATATTTGGCTCAACAATACCGATAACTGGACTGAGTGGGATTACTTCAATCCTCCCGCAAATGAGTGGACGCCCATTGGAGTTTTCTACAGCAACAGCGGCTATGCCATGTTCAAGGGCAGCTTTGACGGTCAGGGACATACGGTTTACGGTATTTTTTTCTCATACACCGACAAGAGCTGTTATGGACTTTTTGGCATGGTCGGTCAGAATACCGAGGGCTGTATAAAGAATGTCAATGTGGCTAAATCCTATATGGAAGGCAGCGATAATGTCGGCGGCATTGTTGGCTATCTTACCAACTATGGAAGCATTGAGAACTGTAAGAATATGGGCAAGGTTCGCGCAAGCACATGGGCGGGCGGAATTGTCGGATATGTGACCAATACATCGGGAACAACCACTATAAAGAATTGCGTGAACTCCACCTCTGTAAAGTCAGGAGCTGACGTCGGCGGCATAGTCGGACTTGCCCATGAGAACTGTAGCATCTTAAACTGCACAAATTCTGCGAGCTATGTCAAGGGCTACTGCCATGTCGGAGGAATAATCGGAAACGCGAACGGAACCACGGTCAAAAAATGCCGCAACAACGGCGAGCTGCGCGGTACCGAGGACATTGGAGGAGTGGCAGGTCTGGCGGTCGATACCGTCATAGAGCGTTGTTACAGCGGACATGACACGACTACAAGATACCGCACGGGCGGCATCGCGGGTACAATGAGCGGAGGAAGTGTTTCCGACTGCTTCAACACGGGCGACGTCAACTGCATTGAGATCGCGGGCGGTATAGTAAGCGGCGCGTCAGGCACATCCATCGCCCGCTGTTACAGCATCGGCAATATTGCCTCAAGGCGCAAGGCGGGACGAGCCATAGGCGTTAAGGGGGACGGAGCTGTTCTGTCTAATGTATTCACGCTTGCGAATTGCTGTCCCAACAGCAACGGCTATGGTACGGAGCTTGCTCTGCCCATGTTTGCCGCGCAGGGCTCATACACGGGATTTGACTTCGAGAACATCTGGATAATAAATCCGGAAACCGAGTATCCCTTTGCCGAGATAGTGGGACTTGCCTATACCGCCGATAAGCTCCCGGATTACATTCCTGAGCCGGAGCCGACGCCGACGCCCGAACCCACGCCCGTACCCACACCGGAACCGACGCCGACGCCGGAACCCACGCCGGAACCGACACCCGAACCCACGGCGACGCCGGAGCCGACAAATACTCCCGTGCCTATTCCGAGCATTCAGGCGGACGTGGATAACAACGGCATAACGGATATGAACGACGCGCTCATACTTTTAAGGCTTGCGCTTGGGCTGACCGACGAGGAGGATTGTCCGTTTATAATGAACGGCGATATTGACGGCGACGGCGTTATAACCGAAAACGACGCGCTGAACGTCATGCGCGCCGTACTGGGATTGATTTGATAACGAAAAACTATCTGCGTATAGCGTTGGAGTAGTATTCCGCTATTCGCTCGGCCGTGCCGTCCTCATCGGGGTTTATGATGAGGTCGGCGCAGTTTTTATACACCTCATAGCGCAGGGCATAGAGGCGGTCTATATTGGCGTTGACGTCCCCTTTAAGAAGCGGACGGTTGCGGGTATTCTGACCGTGAAGCCTTTCGAGCGGGCGGTCAAGAAAAACGATTATGCCTGAGTGCTTCATAACATGGGCGTTGTTTTTCCAAACGGGCATACCGCCGCCGGTTGCGACTATCAAGCCCCCGTGGGCGGCGACTGCCTCAAGCGCGGCGGCTTCGCATTCGCGGAACCCCTCCTCGCCGTCCTGCTCGAATATCTCGTCAATGGTGCGGGATTCGTTCTCCATTATTATCTCGTCGGTGTCGGCAAGGGGCATTTTAAGCAGCGGAGCGAGCTTCTTGCCCGTGCGGGTCTTGCCGCAGTCGGGCATTCCGATGAGGTACAGGTTAAGCCCTCTGCGCTGTACGCGCTTGGATTCCTCAATAAGAAGCCGCATGAGCGACCGTATGCCCTCGGCACATTCGGCGGAAGCGTTTTTTGAGCGCGATTCGATTATCTCGCGTTCCCTGCTTTCGTCCGTTATGGGTATGGAGTTTATGCGCTTGTACGCGCCTATCTCCCGTGAAACGCTCATGCGCTCCTCGAAAAGCGTTATAAGCTGTTCGTCGATTTTGTCAAGTCGTGAGCGAAGCTCTGATAATTCAGCCATTTTGTTGATTCCTTTATTATGCTTATAGTTGAGGGACGGAGTGGATCGAAAGCCCCTTGATTTTCAATGGATTTATTATCTGTTTTAAAACAGTCTGTTTTACCTGTTACCGCTTTGTGAAGTCGAAAAGCTTTTTCTCAGTATCGGTATGCGCCTTTCTCAGCTCCGGTTCATTGTCCGGCTCTGATTTTTTATTCCATTATAAGGTCGAGCAGACCTATCGCGGCGGCGCACTCGACCGCGACGAGTCCGCGGGGGAGTATGCAGACGTCATGCCTGCCGGATATGGTGAGCGGAACGGGAACGCCCTTTTGAAGGTCAAAGCCCGTCTGCGGAAGAGCTATGGAGGGTATGGGACGGAACCAGCAGCGGAATATGAGCGGCTGTCCGTTCGTCATGCCGCCGTTGACGCCGCCGGAATGATTGGTGAGCGTGCGTCCGCCGTCCGTGAACTGGTCGTTCATGCGGCTGCCGAGGATGCGATCCTCGCCGAACTCAACGCCTCGCAGCCCCGGTATCATAAAGAGGAGCTTTGAAAGGGTTCCCTCAACGCTGTCAAACAGCGGCTCGCCAAGCCCTGTCGGAAGCCCCGTCACGGCGCATTCCGCCTCGCAGGAGAGCGTGTCGCCCCTTGACCTTGCGTCCGCCATGGCGCGTTCCATGGCAGCCTTTACGGAGCCGTCCACAAGCGGAAACAGCTCATCCATGGGAGGTCGTTTGTCAAGCATCGCGTCGAAGCGTTCATCCGATACGGCTCCTATCCGCAGCACATGCCCGAAAATATCAATGCCGCGCCGTGAGAGTATCCCGCGGCATATGCTCCCCGCCGCCACAAGCGGGAGCGTCATCCGTCCGGAGTATTTGCCGCCGCCCCTGATGTCAACATTGCCGCCGTACTTGGTGTAGGCGGCGTAATCCGCGTGGGAGGGACGCGCGACAAGGTTGTATGCCGAGCTGTCATGGGCGCGGTTCGGAAAGGCAAAGCTGATCTGAGAGCCGTCCGCGATACCGTCCGCAATGCCCGATCTGATTGAAAAATCGTCCGTTTCGCGCCTTGGCGTAGAGTTGGGATGCGCCGCCGCGCTGCGCCTTCTTATATCCGCCCTTAAAGCGTCCATGTCGATGACGGTTCCTCTTGGTATGCCCTCAAGCGTGAACCCGACTTCGGGCGCGTGGGAGGCTCCCGTAAGCGTGAGCCGTATGTTTTTACCTGTTGAATCCATATGCTTTTCCTTATTTACTGAATAACTCTGTATTCCATACCGATTTTCTCATTCCAGAACCCCGGCGCGGATTTGTTCACGCATTCCGCGCCTTCGATAATCACGGGGCTTGAGCTTATTATAGACAGCACACAGGCGGCGAACGCGAGCCTGTGATCGTTCAGCACATCGCAGGAGCCGCCGTCAAGCCCGTCCCTGCCGTACACGGTGACGGAATCGCTTCCAAGCTCGGCTTTCCCTCCGAGGTCGTTTATAATATCCACAATGCCTCGCGGACGGTCGCTCTCCTTGGATGAAAGCCTTCCCGTGCCGCTGATGCGCGTCACTCCCTCCCGTCCGCAGGCATGAGCGGCAATGAGGGGCAGAAGGTCGGGACAATCCCCGACACAACATGAGCTTTTCAGGGCAAGCTCCGTAAAAGCGGCGTCCGGCTGGAGGGTGTCCGACGCTCCACTTATACCGATATTGCCGCCAAGCATATTCATAGCCTCGAATACGGCGGCGTATGAGCGGTCGCCCGTCACGGGGATTCTTTTCGGCTCACGGTATGCGGAGGGGTATGTTCGGTATCCGAAATCCGTCCGCTCTATAATGCCGCCGAAGTCGCTGACGAATTGCTCGGTCATGCGGACATAGGGCATCGAAACGGGGGAGTTTATTATCCTTATCTCGCATTCGTGATTTAAAAGGGGCAGGGCGATCATAAGCCCCGAAAGAAACTGTGACGAGCGGGAGCAGTCTATGCGGTAAACGCGCCTGTCGAGCCTGCGGGATATGCTAAGCACCCCGTTTTTAAATATCGGTTCCGCGTCAAGACACGCGCACAGCTCGTCAATGCCGCGGTCGAAAAGACGCCGCTCAACGCGAAGCTCGGCTCTTTCAAAGAGCGCGAGCGTTATAGGAATCATAAAGCGCATCAACGCCGCGCTCTCGCCTATGTACGGAATACCGTCAAGCTTTTCGGCGGCGTCCATTGCGTGACGAATATCGTCGCAGACGGGCATGGCTTCATAGCCGCGCAGAGCGTGCCGAACGTCGCCGCCCGAAAGCGCAAGCAAAAGTATCGCCCGTATCGCCTCCGACTTGGAGGGCGGGAGCGGGACGCTTCCTGCGGGCTTTATTCCGTTTTTGATACTCAATCTCAAGGCCTTGATCTCTTTTTTTAATGTACATTAAATTTAACATAAACGCTCCCGGATTACAATAGCGATAGAAAATATGGCGGCGCATTTTTTATGTGCCTTTGCTTAAAGTATGTGGTATAATGGGAACCGCAAGGACGTTGGAATCGTTATATATATGAACGCGGCAAATACTCACGCCGCTTAAAAATAAGGAGGTATAATAAATATGAAAAAGTTAACATCGGCTATAATCATATCCGCACTTTCGCTGTCGCTCATGGGATGCGCCGTGGATAAGCCCGGAACAAACAATGCGCATGTCGAGCCGACAAGGATTCCCGTCACGGGGGAATTGGAGGGCAGGACGCTCCCGCCCATCGGCACAGAGCAGAATATCACGGTCGATTTGGGCGGCAAAGCCCTCTATTGGGATATGGTAAGGTACGAGGGAAGCCCGGAGGACAAGCTGAGGTACAGGGTTTTCAGCGACTATGAGAGCTTCAGCCGCGAGCTTGGCAAATATGAGCCGGGCGAGAAGTTCGATGAAAAGAGCTTTGATAAGGATTTCGTCGTGGCGGTCTACTGCACCGTTTCGAGCGGAGGCTTCAATTTCGGCGTCAACAGCGCGTCAATAAAGGACGGCGTCGTAAGCATCGACATAAGCAGGACTTCGCCCGCTCCCGGCTCAATGGTGACGACCGCGTTTGAGCATTACTGCCTATTGGTCGCGTTCGATTCGTCGCTGTATTCCGATGAGCTGACATACAATATCTCAATAAACGGCAAGCCCGAAACCGCAGAGCTGTCGGATGGCAGCGCGGAATAAAAGCACAGAGCCATGAGATGTGTTGTGATAGGCGGCGCGGACATAGGCGACTATGAGCGCGTCAAAAGCTTTTTTCGTGATGACGACTGCTTTTACTTCTGTGACAGCGGCTTGAGGCACATGGACGCGCTCGGAGTGCGTCCAAGCCTCATAGTGGGGGATTTTGATTCCCATGAGAATCCGCGCATGGATGTGGAAACGATAGTCCTCCCGCGTGAAAAGGACGATACGGATACCGTATTCGCGGTCAGGGAGGCATTAAGGCGCGGCTTTGACGATTTCCTGCTGATAGGCGTCGTCGGCGCGAGGCTCGACCATACACTCGGAAACGTCTACATTCTTGTCATGCTCGATTCCATGGGAAAGAGAGCAAGGCTCATTGACGATTATTCCGATATGGAGATGGTATCGAATGGGTCGGTCTTTATAGATGAGGGCGCAAAATACTTCTCGCTGCTCAACATAACGGGCGAGCCCAACGACATAACG
>CADAGD010000062.1 GCA_902787375.1 uncultured Eubacteriales bacterium | reverse complement strand
GGAATTTACCGTGATGTTATAAGCCGTCAGATAATGGTTGTTCGAGTATACGTTGTTGCCGACGGCATAGTTGCCGGATGCGATTATGTACTGTCCGCCAACCTCAGGATTGCTGACAAGCTGGAAGCCCTCGAATGCCTTTACCGTTACCGTACAATAAGCTGTATATGACAGACCCGTATTGGTATCCTTGGCTGTCGCTTTTATCGAAGCTGTTCCTGCGGCTTTACCTGTAACAACGCCTGTGGAGGAAACGGTCGCCACGGATGTATTCATGCTTGACCATGTTACCGTATAGGAAGACGCGTTTGCCGGTGTGGGAACGGCTGTGAGCGTCGTTATCTGACCAACGCCTACGCTTGCCGACGAGGGGTTGATGGAAACTCCGGTAAGATTTACGGTATTGCTGCCGCCGCCGTTGCCGCTGACCTTGATACCGACATACTTTAACTTATCGGACGCGCCTGCCGGAGGATTGAAAACACCGTTCTTGGGCTTTACTGTTATGAAGCCTCCTGAATAAATGTTTGCTGCCGATGTGCTTGTGTAAACGACAGGTGAAAGCAGGGAATAAAGCGTGCTGAGATTGTAATACTCGGACGGATCGTATCCCGCGTTCATCTTGAATCCGTATCCGGAGTCATAATCGTTTGCGATCAGACTGATGAAGAAGTCGCGCCAGATGGAATCAAGTGTCCAACCGGTGCCGCTTGTCAGCGCATTATACGACGCGGCAACCGTGCTGGAGGCGCACTTTTCGATTATCTTCTTATAAATCGTTGTATTTCCGTATCTTGAATACAGATACTGCGAGAAGAACATTACCTCCGCATATCTTGAGAGTATGTCGGAATCATTATTGTTCCAAGCTGTGAGCGAACCGCCTGTGTGAAGCTTATAGCTGGGAGTATAGGCATACTCTGCCGGAGGATTGTAAAGCTCGGCATTTGTGAAGCTGTGATTTATCCAGCTCGGAATACGATTAGAAAGACCGCTGCCGGGGAAGCAGAGTTCTTCGGCAGAGCCGGAGAACGACTCGTTAAGCCATGAGTGCATACCGCCCGTTACGGAATAGTTAATGAGGTGCTGGAACTCGTGAACCAATGTTCCGTATGTATTTGTGATGTTTGTAACCGTCTGACCGTTTGAATTCGTGTATGTAACGGCAGGATAAGTGTCGATATGGATTATGGGCAGATTGTTGTAGGAGAAGTCCGCAGACCAGAAATATCCCGCTACATAACCCTGACCGGGCTGCCAGCCGTCATCAATGTTGTAGAAGAGAATATTGATCTTTCCGTCGTTGTTGGTGTCCTTGAAATCGCCATAGGAAGTCTTCATAAGATCGAACTTGGAGTCGAAATTATCAGCCGACTGCTTTGCGTAATCAATATTTATGCGATCAAGGGGATAGTAGTTCTGATTGACAGGGGTCCATATACGGCAGTGCTGACCGACGTAAAGAACCTTGAACTGAACCGAGCCGGAGCTGCCGGCGGGACTGTAGTTGTAAAGATTGAAGCTTCTGACGTCGCCTACGCCCCATACTGTTTTGGTGGGGAAGGTCTTGGGAGCGGGTTCGTTGGGAACATAGTCCATCATCTCGGTGTCAACGTCGATGATATAGGGCCTGTTCTCGTCGTATTTGGGGCTTTTCTTAAGGAGTTCATTGAAGTCTGAGGTCTGAGGAGATTTAACAGAGGTTTCTATCAATCCGGAAAGCGAGCCTGTGGACGCCGCAGTCGTAGTGGAATTTTCCGAATTGTAGATAACTACATAATCTCCTTCGTAACCTCCCGCGGGATTTGTGTCAATAACAACATTGCTGTGCAGGGTGCGCTCATTGGCGTTCCCCGACAGATCTCCGAGTGCGGATATGGGTACCGCGCTCAGTACGAAACATAGAACCATAATTACCGCTGTTATCAGTCTGAGTTTTTTCATTGTGAATTCTCCTTTAATTTCGGGGGTATATCCGCCCTTTTTTGCGTGCCCTCAGTAACACGCATATCAAATATACCATATTTTATACAGCATGTCCATAGTAAAAACATAAAAATATCCACGAGTTCCTGTATTTGTCAGATTCCGTTAACAATTATATATGAACACAGGGCAACGATTATTTCATATAATCGCACCCCGTTTTACATGTTTTTAAATTATTATTTGTTAGCGATGTTTTTCGCGCAGCGGTGCCGAATTAATCGCGTTTTATGGGCTTCTGCATATCCGCCTCATTCACAAGGGGACAGAAATAGCGGAGCCTGTTCCTGCGTTTGGAGTATTTTATCGCGTGTTCGGGACAGCGGTGATAGCATCCGAGGCAGGCAACACAGTTGTTTTTGAAAACTATTTTTCCCTCCGCAAGCTCGATATTTCCCGTGGGACATATGCTTATGCACTTTCCGCATCTGACGCAGTCCTCGGATACCCAAAGCTTTGAGCCCATGCCCCTCCAGCCCTCGCGGAACTTTTCCGAATCCCTCCTGCCGTCCTTTCGGCATTTGGGTTCAAACGCGGCGTTTCGCTTTATTTTTTCGATTATCGCGTCCATCCGTGCGGGAGCCTTTTTCAGCGTTCTGCTCATATATAACTTGGGAGTGCTTATCAACACGGTGAAATTCTCGACCATCTTTAACTTGAACACCGCTTTAATATCAAGCCCCGCCTCCTTTGCCGTATAATACGCCGCCTTTTCGGCACCGAACAATGCGCCGCCGTATGTCAGCACGATGTAGACGGAAGCCTCCGTCCTGAGCTTGTTTATGAAATCCACGGTCGGCACGGGCAATCCAAACGCATATACGGGCGTCACTATTGTAACGCGCTCGGCATTGACATCCTCCCCGTCATAATTGACGACGTATTCGGGCTCGGCACGCAGCGCGTCGGCTATGCGCTTCGCCGCGTAGAATGAATTGCCCGTCGATGAAAAATAGAATACCCTATCCATGTGATTCTCCTTTTTCCTCGTCCTGTCCCAATCAGATGGCACCACCGGATAAATCGCGCCAATCATCAATCGAATGCGCAATATCCGGAGCATCGGTTATGACGCCCGACCAGAGCGCGGTTAAGGTAAGCGTATCGCCTTCCGCGGTTATGCGATCCATGGTTCCCTCGCCCGTACCGCTGTAAAACTGCGAAGCGCAAAGACCGCTGCCGTCATTAAGCAGCATTATCTCTCCCCTGAAGCCGCCGGCGGAGCCTTCACCCTGCATGAGCGCGGCGGAATCATCCTGAAGAATCGGCTCACTCACCGTTCCTGTTTTCGTATCATAGCGGAACACACGAACATACTCGATATTCAGAACCGTTGATTGAGCGATAAGGAGAGTCGGAACAGTATCTCCGCTATACATATGCACGAGCGCGTATCTGTAGCCCAATGCCTCTGTATCGGAAGATGCGCCGTAATCATATTTGTCGGCATTGACTAATATCTCACGGTAAGCCTCCATCGCGGAATACAGGTCATCCTCCTGCGCGGTTTCCTGCGCCGCTTCGGATGTATCCACCGTGGCGGCAGCCTCCGCTCCCGGTGTGGGATGTGCCGACGCCGCATCCCCCTGCTTATTCGAGCAGGAAACGCTTCCCGCAATTACGGCAAGGGAAAGCAGCAGAATCATTGCCTTCCTCGCAAGCTGCATTGTATTATCCATATATAAGTCCTCCTTAAATACTTTATATGATGATTATATCCGTTTTTAAAAGCAGAATCAACCCAATGGAACCAAATAGCGTGCGGCTTTGAAAGCAGACATATTCGCGTTACAGTCGGAACGCATGTTTTGTTGACAAACGCGGCACATCAATATATAATAAAGGAGTAATAAAATCGCCCTTTGGGGCTGAAAGAGGTGTTTAATGGAAATCAAAGAAGCCGTCGATCTTTTTAAGAAGAAGAACTCACTCATGGCTGCATACAATCATGCCATGGGAGTCATGTACTATGATATTGAAACAGCCGCTCCCAAAAACGCGGCGCACGGCTTCGGGGAAACGATGGCGGCACTCTCCGAGGTCACATACAAGCTTTCGGTAAACGAGGAGAATTTTGAGCTTCTGGACTTCCTCACCGCGCATTCGGACGAGCTGGACGAGATAACCCGCCGCGAGGTTGAGGAGGCGCAGAAGTCGCTGAAGCTCCTCCGCAGCATTCCCATTGATGAGTTTGTCGAGTATCAGCGCATACAGAGCGAGGCATCGTCGGTATGGCATGAGGCGAAGGTCAAGAGCGACTATGCGATGTTTGAGCCGCATCTGAGAAAGCTTGTCGATTATACAAGACGTTTTGCCAAATACGCAAGCCCCGATACCGACCCCTATGACTACTGGCTCAACGAATTCGAGGAGGGCTTTACTCAGGACGTTCTGGACGATTATTTCGGCAAGATAAAGGCAGCGCTCGTTCCCCTCATACACAGGGTCATGGAGAAGCCGCAGGCCGACGACAGCTTCCTTCATAAGCATTATCCCGCCGCCAGGCAGCGCGAGCTTTCGGCTTATCTGATGTCCGTAATGGGCATAAACCGCGACGACTGCTCCATCGGCGAAACGGAGCATCCCTTCACGACGGGCTTCAACAAGCACGACGTCAGGATAACCACCCACTATTATGAGGATGCGCTTGCTTCGAGCATGTATTCCGTCATACATGAGGGCGGACACGCGACGTATGAGATGAACAACTCCGATGAGTTGCTCGGCTCGCCCCTGTTCGGCGGAGCGTCCTGCGGTATGCACGAGTCCCAATCCCGTTTTTACGAGAACATTATAGGCAGGTCACGCGCGTTCATAGACCTCGTTTTCCCGAAGATACAGGAGATGTTCCCCGAACAGCTTGACGGCGTCACAGCCGAGCAGTTCTATAAGGCGGTCAACCGTGCCGAGCCGTCGCTTGTGCGCACCGAGGCGGACGAGCTGACATATTCGCTGCACGTCCTCATTCGCTATGAGATCGAGAAAAAGCTCCTCCGCGGCGAGCTTGACACGAAAGACCTGCCCGCCGAGTGGAACCGTCTTTACAAGGAGTACCTCGGCGTTGACGTCCCCTGCGATAAGGAGGGCTGCTTGCAGGATTCCCATTGGTCGGGCGGAAGCTTCGGCTATTTTCCCTCCTACTCCCTCGGCTCCGCCTACGGCGCACAGATACTTGCCCACATGAAGAAGGAGCTGGACGTCGATTCCCTCGTCAGAAACGGCGAGCTTAATAAGGTCACGGATTGGCTCCGCGAGCATATCCATAAGTACGGCATGATCAAAAAGCCCAAGGAGCTTCTGCAAATCTGCTGCGGCGAAGACTTCGATCCCAAGTATTATATCGAGTACCTGACCGATAAGTTCTCAAAGCTGTATGAGCTTTAAGCCTTGATAAGCGGATTCGACCCTAAAAACAGCATAGGTGTTTTGCCCCATTTGCCGAGCATAACGGCGGATGGGGCATTTTCAGTCCTGTTGATATTCAATTAAAATTATGGTCAAAAGCATACATTAAACGTCGATATATGTATAATAGCATATAAATTTAAGCGTTTTTATATGCTATCATGTGTATTTTTATGGTTATAAATAAAAAAAGCTTGTTTTTATATGGATATAGGGCTATAATAATAAAAGAAAGGAGCCTGCGATGAAATATAAGGAGCTTGAAAAGTTTTTATATCAGAGCGAAGAAACCTACAGGGCGGAGTATCAGAAGCGAAAAGATGCCGAAACCTCCGTTCACATTGATTTTGCCATAGGGAGGAACCGGGCTTTTTTCGTTCAGAGCAGCGAAGTCATAGAGCTGATGTATAAGATACTCCGGTGCGATAAGGAGGTTCTTTCATTATGCTCCATGCTGCCCGAAATAGCCAAGATTCAATATCAAAGAAAATGCCTTATAGATGAAATAGTCCTCACCAACAACATCGAGGGCGTACACAGCAGCAGAAAGGAAATAGGCGACGCGCTGGAGCTGTTGGAGGAACGCTCGTCAAAACGCACAGGCCGCCGCAGATTCGAGGGGATCGTCAGCAAATACAGGAAACTGACGCTCGAAGAAGCATTGCCGCTTGACACCTGTCAGGACATCAGGGATATTTACGACGAGCTGGTTCTGGATGAGGTCGTTTTGGAAAACAAGCAAAACGCTCCCGACGGCAAATATTTCAGGAAGGATTCGGCGAGTGTTTACAGCAAAACCGGAGAAATGCTCCACACAGGCGTCGATACGGAGGAAAAAATAATCGAATCAATGGAAAAGCTTCTGGCGTTCCTGAAGGATGATTCGATCGACAGCATCTACCGGATATGCCTTTTCCACTATATGTTCGAGTACATCCATCCCTTCTATGACGGAAACGGCAGATTGGGCAGGTTCATAATGAGCTATTCCATATCAAGGGAACTCCAGCCCCTGTTGGCTTACAGGCTATCCGAAACCATCAAGGAAAATATCGGCTCATATTATAAAGCCTTTAAAACCTGCAACGAGTCAAGGAACCTCGGCGATGTGACACCCTTCCTTATAATGATGCTCTCGATGATAAGCAAGGCCGAGGAGGAGCTTAAAACATCGCTCAGCAGCAAGCTGACGCTTTTGGACAGGTATTCCGAACTTGCGGCAAAAAAATACCCCTATATCGACAGCGAGCTTCTTTTCGTTCTGATTCAGGCGTCCCTGTTCAGCGAAACGGGCATTTCCATTAAGGATTTGGTGGGCTGCCTCGGCATCACATATCAAACGCTGACAAAAAGATTGAAGACCGTAAGGGAAAAAAATCTGTTGGTTGAGAAAAAACAGGGCAGACAGAAGTATTATGAGCTTGATATTTCTCTGCTTGATAAAAACATGATCTAAAATTGACGGCTTTACCAAATAACCGTTGCCGAGTGCAAATCAAAAGAGCAGGTTGTATTAAGGAGGCATAACTCATGGCAGAAAGATACTGTATACATTCACAGAGAATTAACGAATTTATTGATCAACACTTTGATGATATAAGAGCACCGTTTACCGCAGGTTTTGAGTTAACAGCAACAAGATAGTATCTCAGGTTTTCGTCACCGCTGAGATTATCAAGGAGCTTAGGTGTTTCAATAACGCCGGATATGCTCGGAACGGCAGCTTTATCCTCTGTAGAAATGGAAATCTTTCCTTTTTTAGCAAGCAGGAATCCGCAGACAAGTTTTAAAAACGTGGTTTCGCCGCAGCCGTTCTTTCCGACTATGCCTATAACGGCACCGGGCTGCACCGTTAAGTTCAGCCCGGTTATGATAGTATTCCTGCCATAGCTGAAAAAAAGATTTTCAGCGTTAAAAATCGCATTACTCATTGCCAACTACCGGAAGTATTTTTGCCGTATCATTATTGACTTCAATAATGAGCTTTCCCTCTATATGCGTCTTGTCCCATGCGGGGCAATTATCCTCAAAGCTGATACGTCCGTCGAAGAGCGGGAGAGTTATCGTTTTCATCTCGTCGTCCACCGTGCAGTCGATGCCTTTGACCCTGCCGTAAAATGCGGTAAGTTCTTCAAAAGAGTTTACGCCGGGAACCATGTTCAAATCCAGCTCAACGGGCTCCTTTGATATTGAGCCGAATCCCCCGCCAATATGCGTTTTCCCGATAAACGGCATAAGCGTAAAGAGTGTATCAAAATCATATTCCGAGTTCTCGTAATACACTACGGCAGACAGCTCTGCGCCATAGATGTTTCCGCTTTCCACGGTAATATAATAGTAATGGTCATCCTTGAAGAAAAGATATTTGCCCGTTTCCGTATCTGCCGCAACATTGCTGTCGTCAACCGAATACAGGAAAGCGGGATTATTGCGAACATGCTCCTCGTAAAAGCTATCCTCATCGGCAAGCTGAGCCTTATATGCCACATCTCCCATGTTCTTTTCCGGGTTTGTCTTGCATACGCCTTCAAACTCTATTGATGAAGTGTTGTCAACCGAACGAAGAACAAAATCGTAGCGTTTGCCCAGTACATTCTTTAACAAAAGCAGACCTGCCGCGATGCCGATCAAAAGCAATACGCAAACTGAAACTATAACCGTTTTCTTTTTCATTTTATTTCCACCTAACCTTTATAACATAATGTGTTCTGCCATAACAGACTGTTTTTCATTTTATCACAATACCGTCAGCAGCTCAACTTTCTTTGCAATATATATTAAATATTTGAATTTTCTGCAAAATGTAGCCGCATTTTTCGACAATAAAGAACAGAGGGTCAACGATCGACCCTCTGTCAGACTACGGACAAAGTCTGCTTTTCTTGGCTTCCCCTTTGAGGGGAAGCTGTCAGACGAAGTCTGACTGATGAGGTGGAAACAATGGCACTATCAA
>CADAGD010000061.1 GCA_902787375.1 uncultured Eubacteriales bacterium | reverse complement strand
ACAGAATAATCGAGATAGATATTTCAAGACAAGACCTTTATGGAAATCTTGACCTGAGCGGATGTACCGAGCTTGAAGTGCTTGATACCTACATGAATGCAATAAGCAATATCAACATAACGGATACCAAGCTTGGGAGGAACGAGATTAAGAGTGAGGGACTTGGATATGTGTCATATGCGAATGGTGTGACGATGGCACTAATCGATCCTGACAACAATTTCATAATATATGATAACTGTGAATTTCTGTACGCAGAGCCTAAGGAACACGAGGAATTTCGCGGCTGGTACGATGAGAACGGCGAACTCATATCGACCGAGAGCGAGTTGTACATAAGCGATGAGCCGGGAACCGTTTTTACGGCGGTTTTTACCGGTGAGCATGAGCCGAAAGACGAGGAACCCCCTTCGGGCGATATTGACGGCGACGGAGTATTGAGTTTCGGCGATGTAACTTTGCTCTACTATTATCTGCTTAATAATGATATGGAGGGGTTCAATCCCGAAAACCTGCAAAATGCGGATATGAACCATGATGGAGTATTGAGCGTATTGGATATTACGTTGATGTTCAACATCCTGTTAGACGGGGTATAGGAACAAAAACCGATAACAAAAACCAAATAGGCAACAGTTTGGGACGCCGGGTTTAGGCTCGGCGTCCCGAACTGCGTTCCGAACGATGCAAGCAAAAAAGCCTTGAGAATGCTTGAAAAGCCATCAATAAGGTTAAACCGTAAGTCTTGCAACTTACTGTGGCATATGCTATAATAGTCAAAACCAAAAAGAAGAAAGAAAGGCAGCAATAATACATGTCGAAATATTTCGGAACAGACGGCTTCAGAGGCGAAGCCAATGTTGATTTAACAGTAGAACACGCATTCAAGATAGGGCGATTTCTCGGCTATTATTTTGAGAAAGATCGTCAATGCAAGGTGGTAATAGGCAAGGACACAAGGCTGTCGAGCTACATGTTTGAGTGCGCGCTGACCGCAGGTCTGACATCATCGGGCGCGGATGTGTATTTAATGCACGTCACGACCACGCCGAGCGTATCGTACATTGCGAGGACAGAGGATTTTGACTGCGGAATAATGATCTCGGCGTCGCATAATGCATTCCATGATAACGGCATAAAGCTTTTGAACTCCAACGGCGAGAAGATGGAGGAGGAGGTCATTGCCGAGGTGGAAAAATACCTCGATGGCATTATCGAGGAGCCACCCTATGCGACCGGCGAGGACATCGGCAGGGTCATAGACCATTCGGCGGGGCGCAATCGCTATATAGGCTATGTTATATCGCTTGCGACGCATTCGTATAAGGGGATGAGAATAGGTCTTGACTGTGCGAACGGAAGCACATGGGCAATAGCCAAGAGCGTTTTTGACGCGCTTGGAGCGGAAACGTACGTTATAGGCAACAATCCGACGGGAACGAATATCAATATGGAGTGCGGCTCGACGCATATGGAGGCACTCCAAAGGCTTGTCAGGGAAAAACATCTGGACATCGGCTTTGCCTTTGACGGCGATGCGGACAGATGCCTTGCCGTGAATAACAGGGGAGAGGTCGTAAACGGCGACGCCATACTCTATGTTTGCGGAAAGCATATGAAGGAGCGCGGCTCACTTGAGAACAATACCGTCGTCACAACGGTTATGAGCAATTTCGGGCTGTATAAGGCATTTGACGCCTGCGGCATAGCGTATGAGAAGACGGCGGTGGGCGACAAATATGTGTATGAGAACATGAGGCAGAATGGGCATATGCTGGGCGGCGAGCAGTCGGGGCATATAATATTCTCCAAATACGCCACAACGGGTGACGGACTCATAACTGCCATAAAGGTCATGCAGGTAATGCTTGACAGAAAGCTCTCGCTTGCCGAGCTTACGGAGGATCTGGAGATTTATCCTCAGGTGTTGAAGAATGTCAAGGTAACGGATAAGGACGGAACGCTCAACGATCTCGATGTAAAAAAGGCGGTTGAGGATGTGACGGCGGAGCTTGGCGACAACGGCAGGATACTGCTTAGAAAGAGCGGTACTGAGCCTGTTCTGAGGGTCATGGTGGAAGCACCTTCGCATGAGCTGTGCGAGCAGAAGGTCGATGCCGTTATAGACGTTATGAGGAGCAAGGGACTTCTCATAGCGGTAAAGTGATTTTAAGAGGTAAAGCATGTATAAGGTAAATGATTTGCTGGATTTGACGCATACAAGGGCGGCAAAGCTGTTTGAGGGAAAGCAGTATCCGTGGGAAGCGCTTGATGAGATAAAGGGCTTCATACTTGAGCTGGGCAAGACGCTTCCTGCTGACGAGTTCGATTCTCCGTCGGAGGGAGTTTGGATAGCAAAGGACGCCAAGGTGTTCCCATCGGCATACATAGCCGCGCCGTGCATAATCGACCATGGCGCGGAGGTTCGCCATTGCGCGTTCATAAGAGGAAGCGCGATAGTCGGCAAGAACTGCGTAGTCGGCAATTCGGTCGAGCTGAAGAATGTCGTGCTGTTCGATAACGTTCAGGTTCCCCACTATAACTATGTAGGCGATTCCATACTCGGCTATAAATCGCATATGGGCGCGGGTTCCATAACCTCCAACGTCAAGAGCGATAAAACATTGGTAGTGGTCAAAAACGGCGATGAGCATATCGAAACCGGCAGGAAGAAGTTCGGCGCGATCCTCGGCGATTTCGTCGAGGTCGGATGCAATTCGGTTCTGAACCCCGGCACGGTCATAGGACGCAATACAAATGTCTACCCCGTTTCAATGGTAAGGGGTGTTGTTCCCCAAAACAGCATCTATAAGGATGCCGACAGCATAGTCGAGAAGAAATAATAAGGGGCATACCCTGAAAGGAAAAAGCATTATGTCAAAGAACATCAATACGTTCGCCGCAGGCTTGCTTGCCCTGACCTCGATAGCAGCCGCTTCTGTCGGTTGTCAGCCCCAAGCTTCCGAGCAGACCGCCGCCAATCCAACCGAGTTCGTCGAGCAGACCGAAACGGTTGAAACCGAAGCGGCAAGTACGTTCGAGCTGACCGAGGAGCCGACTGAGGAACCCACTGAGGAGCCCACATCCGAGCCCACAGAGGAGCCCGGGGGCACCGATATCCACGAAGAGTGGATTGTTGACGAAAGGGGAATAATCCCCGAGACAGTTAACATTATTGGAAAAGATGGGTACTATACGGCTTCATCAGGCGTAGCCGTGTGTACTACCCGAAATACCGAGGGACGGTTAGTCCTCCAGGTTTGGAATTATAAAGGCCTGGAGAGGGAAGTTACGGTTCCAGAGGAAATGAAGAATAGGAAAATAATTACATATAAAAGGGAACCCGTTGGAGTAACGATTATGTTTTATAGGACTGAGGCCGATTATGCAGTCGGCCGAGGAGGAGTGTTGTATTACGACGAGGAATTTTCTTTCTTCGTAGATGCAACTGGGGGGGTTTTTTTCGACACCCAGATGGTCCTAATTGGGACCATCGGGAAGGCAATTAAATACTCCTGGGGGTGCAACTATATTGAAGTTGCACACCTTGGGGAAGGTGTCCGTGTCGAAGCATGGGATGGATGCTTCGGCATAAACGGGCAACAGACCGAATTAGCTGAGCTGACTTGGTCTGCGGAAGATCCTAATGATCTTTAAAGATCTCTAGGATTTTGGGCAAGTGTAATATGTATGTATGTATGTATGCACTTGCCCTTTTCTTGTTATAAAAATGTCATAATGTTACAGAAAACCAAAATCCGTAATTAAAAAGCTTTTTTTGGCAATTACATAAAAATCAATATATTGACAATAAATTTATAAAATGAAAGTGCAAAGCAGATAGACGTATAATCGAGCCGCCCCTGTGCAGGGGAGGTGGCGCGGCGCGGTAAAGCCGCCGCGACGGAGGGGTTGTTTTCGTTTATTGCACTTATGTTTTTGAGTTGCTATGCAATTCCTTCATGCCCCTTCATATGAATACTGTTTGGGCTGCACGCTCCTGACCTTCCCTGCGTAAGGGAAGGTGGCTTTGAGGCAGTATGCCGAAAAGACGAAAGGGTCGTTTTCCCATATCTCGCTTGAGTTTTTGAAGTTGCTTACGACCCCTCAGTCATCCTCGCTTTGCTCGGCTGACAGCTCCCTCAAACAGGCGAGCCAAAGCACTCTGCCACTCTTTCTCTGCCATATAACTGTTCTTTCTTCCTTAAAACGTTATCCAACCCCACTCACAGCAGATTGAATAATCTTGCCTCGCACGAGTGCTGCATGAATTCAAGCTCGCTTGTTATCGAGGTCAGCACGGACAATAGCTGGGAATCGTCATTTATCCTTGCAAGCTCCTCGGCGGTGATGGCGGCGTATGAGAGTGCCTTTATGCCGTTATGGTCAAAGAGCATCATAACGATGTTTTTATTCTCATCTATTATGGCTCTGATGCGGCTGATACTCTCAAGCGAGGCGGGAGTATTGCCCGCGACGACATTCCGGATCGCGTCCGAGAGCAGGGGAGTTATGCGTTTGGACAGGTCGCTTATTATGATATTTGGCAGGATGCACGCGGCGGCTATTATTATAAGCGAGATAATCATGGCTGTAATGGTTATCACGGTCATTGTTCTAAAGCTTCCGTTTTTCATCATAGTCCCACCTTCATTGATTTCAGCTTGGGGTTTGATTCGCCCTTTTTCAGCTTTGTCTGTATATTGAGTGTTCCGTCGCTGTCAAGGCAGGCGAAAAAGACGGTTGAAACATCCCTTATTTTAAGTGCTTTGAGATGGCTTGTCAGGCTGTCCGCATCCATGCCCACCGCCGCCAATGCCTTATCGCGCACCTTGCCGTCGGCAACCAACAGCACGGAGGGCCGATTTCGGTTTCTTTTCGCCCCTTTTCCCTGTTGGCTCTGCTGCGCGTTTTTCTGCTCATCCTTTTTTAATACGCTCAGCGAACCGTTCGTTTCGAGTATGCCGTACTCGACTTCCGATATGGAAAACACATCCTTTATCCTGAGCTGTTCGGTCAGATCGCCGAGCGTGTAGCTCGTTGCCCTGAGTGCCTTCTCAAGCACGATACCCTTGGAGATCAGTATTACGGGCTTTCCGCATACAAGCGTTCGTATGCCGTCGCTTTTGAGCGATAGGAACGCGACCGACTTGTGTAGCAGAAACAGCGCGAGTATGGGTATTATTCCGTACATAAGCGGCATCGACGTTTCCGATATCGGCTCCGAGGCGGCGTCGGCGATAAGAAGCGTGACTACAAGATCGAAGGGCTGCATGTCGGATATCTGCCTCTTTCCCATCAGCCTTACGACCGCAAATACCGTAAGGTAGATTATTATTGTCCTTACAAAAAGAGTTATCATTCATTTCTCCCCTGTTGTGAAGCTTTTATACATTTTAAGTATCCCGGCTTCAACCCTTTTTATTCGGGAATTTATCCGAAAAAGCCCATACTGTCATAGTACCTCACTATGAGCTGCGTATCCTCCGTGTAGGAGTCGATCCCCGATTCGGAGTTGTTGAACTTGAGATAGCTGTCGTTCATGCTTTCAAAAGCATCCGAAAGCTCGCTGTCAATGTTTTTCTCTATCTGCTGTCTGTAATCATCAAAATCGGATTTCATCCCATCCGAATAGGACGCATACAGCCTCCTGTATGCCGACATATCCGTCCGAGCCAGCTCGTTCCCGCAATGCACAAGCGCGTACATATATGCCGAATACGCAAGCTCCGTATTCCCCGAATCCTTGCAGACGAGGAACGCGAGAAAGTTCGCATCCTGCTCATGCGCATAGCCTATGTAATGCGCCGTTTCATGCGCCGCCGTAAAGGGAATATAGAGGAAGGGTTCATTTACATTTATATTCGGCTCCTCGGTCAGAAATATGTATATGCCGGAGATGCCGCAGGCGGATAAAAGCTCCGAAAATGTTATAGGCTTTGCAGGGGTCATATTGGCTTTGAACGATGGGTGACTTGCTCCGAATTTGTTATATGCGTCAACGACTGAGCTTATTGTATCGTCAATGCTCCCTGTAAATACTCCGTTCTCATCCGTTGCCGTAAGGCTCCTAAGCTCATTTGCGTTTTTGGAAAGCTCAAAGCATACTCGCTCAAGATCGCTCGCCGTATACTCCCTTTCGGGCAGATCGAGCTTTTGTCCGATGGGGAGCCTGTAATAGTTGAATCCCCACATCAAATAAAAAAGGAGTATTGTGTATGCTGCGGTGAGCAGGAGCGTTATGAGCGTCGAAACAAGCTTGACGAACGAGCCCTTTCTGAAAATAATCACGTTAAATATCCTTATCAACAGGAGCAAAAATTCAGCAAGAACGACGATGACTATGATAAGCTCGCATATTGAAAACGAAACCGAGCCCGTTATGCTCGATACCGTGTCGCGTATTACGGGGTATATCTTTCTTGAGTATACTGTCTCGACAACAGCGGGGTATCCCGCTATAAGCCTGAGAAAGAAATACAGCGCGGGAAGTATCAAAAGGCGTGCTGCTCTTAAAAGCTGATGAGTAAGGGTGTATTTTCTCATGTCGTTGTTCCTCTTGCGTATTATCAATGATAATTATAACATAAGCCTCGGCATACACAAATAAAAATAAACTGCGTCCGACGCGGTTTTTTTGATGATAAAATATGATTATAGGAGAAAAATGGAGGTGCTAAAGCATTGACATGTACCTGTATTGGTGGTAGGATATATACGTTGAAGAATACATTAATTTGGGCTTGCCATCAGGTTGATGTTGGCGGCCTGTTTGGTCGCTGTCAATAACGGCGGCAGAATGGAGATATAATGCCAAAAAGTCTTTTCAGTTCTCTTGGGGGCGTGCATGTTCCCCACAGAAAGAATACCGCGTCTATGGCGGCTGTCAGAATGACTCCGCCGCAATCCGTTGTCATACCTACGGTTATGCACATCGGCGCACCGGCAAAGCCCTGCGTTAAAGCAGGCGACAAGGTAGAGGTTGGACAGCTTATAGCCGAATCCGGCGGATTCATCTCCGCTCCGATACACTCATCGGTTTCCGGTACCGTTAAAAAGGTCGAGGATATAGTCCTCAGCAACGGCAGAAAAGCTCCCGCTGTTTTTATCGACTCCGACGGTGAAATGCGTCCCTATGAAGGACTTAAAAAGCCTGCGGTAAGCACGCTGGAGGAGCTTGCCAATGCCGTTCGTGAAAGCGGTATTGTGGGTCTTGGCGGAGCGGGCTTTCCCACTTCCGTAAAGCTTGCGATAAAGGATGTGTCGCAGGTCGATTATATCGTTATAAACGGCGCTGAGTGCGAGCCATATATCACAAGCGATACGAGAACCATGCTGGACAGCACGGACTATGTTGTGCGCGGAGCAAGGCGTCTTTTCGAACTTTTAAAGCCTAAGGCGCTTTATATAGGCATCGAAAAGAACAAGCCGGAAGCCATCTCCGAATTAAAAAAGAGATTTAAGGATGATGAGAATATAATCGTCAAGGCACTTCCGCCCATCTACCCACAGGGCGGTGAGAAGGTTCTCATCTACAATACGACGGGAAGAATAGTGCAGGAGGGCAAGCTGCCTCTTGACGCGGGAGTTGTAATAATGAATGTTACGACGCTTGCCAAGGTTGAGCATTATATCGAAACGGGTATGCCCCTTGTTGAAAAGCTTGTGACGGTTGACGGCTCAGCCGTAAAGAATCCCATGAATGTTTACGTTCCCATAGGAACAAGAATGGCTGACGTATTTGAGTTCTGCGGCGGCTTTAAAAAGGAGCCGAAAAAGCTGCTTTACGGAGGCCCCATGATGGGTACTGCCGTTCCCGACTTGGAAACGCCCATAATCAAGAATACCAACGCGATACTCGCATTCGATGAGAAGGACGCAAGGCTTGGCAAGGAAACCCCGTGCATCAGGTGCGGGAACTGTGTCAACCATTGTCCCATGGGCTTAAATCCTCCGGCGATAGCCAAGGCGTATAAGAATAAGGACGGTGAGTCGCTTTTTAAGCAGAGGGTTCAGCTATGTATGGAATGCGGAGCATGTTCCTTTGTATGTCCTGCTAATCAACCGATAGTGCAAAGACACAAGCTGGCAAAGACGGTTCTGCGTGAGTGGCAGAATGCTAAGAAGGAGGGTAAGGCATAATGGAGCAGGCAGAAAAGAGCAATTTCATAGTTTCGGCTTCACCGCATATCAGATCGGGAAGAACCACAAAGGGCATAATGCTCGACGTCATAATCGCGCTCATACCCGCTCTTATAGCGGGAACGGTGATTTTCGGGCCGCGAGCACTTCTAGTAACAGCGGTATGTGTTATTACATGCGTCGTGGGCGAAACGCTATTCAATCTGATAACTAAGCGTGAGCATACGGTGGGCGATTTGTCAGCCGTCGTTACGGGACTTATACTCGGACTTAATCTTCCGGCGTCAATGGACATCTATCCGGCTGTTATAGGAAGCCTGTTT
>CADAGD010000060.1 GCA_902787375.1 uncultured Eubacteriales bacterium | reverse complement strand
ATTTACCGCTCCTGCGAGAAATATCCTTGCACTTTTTGAAAAACGGCAGGGTAGAACGGCAAAAATTGATTGAAAGCTATATGCTTCAATCGGCACTTTTTACCAAGGCGTTAATTAATCATTGTCTACTCAAGAGAAAGCCAAGAAAAACGGACTTTGTCAGTAAATTGAGCCCCAAGGGGAGGGAATCTCCTTGGGGCGATTTTCATGGTTGAATTTTTTTATGTTATGAGATGTTCAATCGTCGGATTGTATGCCGACTGCAATTCTGAGGATGAGGAGCGCGTCAGCCATATCAATAACGCCATCGCCGTTCATATAGCAGGATGATGATATTCCGTCGGTCGGTTCGGCTACTCCGAGAACAATGCGCATTATGTCGAGTGAATCGTTTGTTGTCAGCTCGCCGTCACCGTCGGCGTCGCCGGGGATGATTTCTGCTTCGGTGAATTTAGCTATGAGAACTATCGTTTCACCGGAATACCAATCATGTTCCCATGAGGGATACTTCCATGCGAATTGATTGTCATAGTAGTCACAATCATCTGCACCTTTTATCAACTCACCTTTTTCGTTATACCAGCCGATAAACTTCGCGCCATTATCAGGAACAGCATAAACAAAAATACCCGATGCATTGTGAGAATAACTTATTGTTCCATATAACGATTCCGATACGCTATCAGAGAAGCGTCTAAAAGCTCAGCAATCGTTTTTACATTATCAGTTATTCCGGTTTTCTTTTTTTCATTAATTTCATTTCCTTGAGTGTTAGCTTTAATACATCAACAAATTACCATTTTTCTTCGCTTTTTTGAGACACAGGTTGAAAGCAATAATCCCTATTGCGAGCCAAAGTGCAGAAAATGCAATTAAAAGAATTAGGGCACGAGTATCCGACGTTCCAGCCAAGCTCTTTCTAATGACTTCATTGCATGAAGTCAAAGGAACTACTTGTGTTATTTTTGCAAGTAAATCACTTGTTGGCACTGTATCTGTGATAAACAGTAATCCCATTTGGACGATTAGAGTCAGCGCACCTGTTCGCTTATGTAGTAATGCAACACCGGCAATCAGCAGCCCAATACCAAACATGCCGAAAGTGCTGATAATGAGCGCTGCTAAAATCATAGCATTAAAGCGCAAAGCAACCTTCCAGATGAGTTTTGCCAACACCGCAATAATGACCGTAATTACAAGTTGAATCACAATTGCCGCAATAAGCTTGCCGATGTATAGAACTACTATAGGATAGCGAGAATTCATTTTCAAATAGAAGGTTCCACGTTGAAGCTCGTTTTTTATTTCATTGGAGGCAGTCGAAATAGCTGCTATTGCAAGCATCCACCCAATGTACCCATACAGCAAAAGTCCTTTATAATCGGCGTAACTGTATTTTTCAGCCAACGAAACTCCTGAATTTGACAACATCAAGAAGGCCAAGAAAACTGTAAATACGGTCATGTCGGAAATAAAGCCGAACCTGTAACGAACAGCGGACACTAAGTCCATTTTAATCTCCGACAGCATAGCTCGAATTAGTTTCATAGATTAATCCTCCATCACGGTGTAAAGCTCTTTATATATGCTTACAAGCTGATCCTTTGAAAGCCGGCCATACATTTTTTGAAAACAGCCGTCCTTTAAGAACCAATTATAATCAGAAACATTCGCAACAAATTCATAATCATGTGAAGCTAAAATAACGACTCGATCCTTTTTCAAATAATCGATCATATCCAGAAGGAGAGAAATATGATTCATATCAAGTCCTTCTGACACTTCATCCATTATTATGCAGCTTGAATCTGCGATGACAGAACTGAGCAAAGCCACAAGGCGTTTTTGCCCATAAGAGAGTTTTTCTACCAGGGAATCAAAAACATCGTTATATACAGGAAAACGATTTCTTAGGAAATCAGTTTGTTTCTTTATTTCTTTTGTTGTTTTTCCGCTGATACGGCCAATATACATTGCGTTCTCTTTTACAGTATTCTTAGCATATAAGTTCTTTTCACCCGCCAAGACAACATAGGTATCTTTTATGGAATTATCACCATTAAAAGAGATTTCCCCACTAGTAGGCGCAAGCAAGCCGGAAAGAATGCTAATAAAAGTCGTCTTGCCGGTTCCATTTGGAGCAACTATTGAATAAACAAATCCACTTTCAAATGAGCACGTCACCCCGTTGAGAACAGCTTTTTCACGGTAAGACTTATATAGATTTTTTACTTCGATCATGTTCTGTGGTGGGGCGAAAAACGCCCTTGCCTCCTTGTATATTCTTGTGGAATGTGCAAAATTTTTGGAATTCCGAAAATCGTTATGGATATTATAGCACATTTCTTATTTTTACGCAACATTTACAACAATATTGAAATCTATTTATGCGTTGATCTTGCGTATAATATGACCCCATGTTTCAGGATCATTGGGATCATAATCTTCACTCAGCTTCTCGCCGTTTTTTACGCCCTCCTCGCTTTTCGGCGATGCGCTCGTTCATCTGCTTTGCGTCGCGGCGGATGCGGACGCAGGTCAGCACCCAGACCAGGAACGCAAGCGCTGTCTGTGTGAGCGCCGCGATCAGGCAGGGGAGCCAGCCGCGGGCAAGGTCTATCCAGCCGACGGCGATCGAGACGGCAAGCATCACGATAACGCCCGTGCCCATGTGGATAAGCACCTTCAGCGCGGTGGGGAGCTTGGTCCTGTAGATAAGGGACGGAAGGCCGAAGCCCGCTCCGATGACCAGCACGGCTATGCAGCTGTACGCCATGCCCTTTCCGCTGAACATCTTCGCCTCCGGAGCGGAGAAGCCCTTGTTCATGCAGGCCAGGAGGAAAACGAGTGCGGAGAGATATATGCCTCTCATTGCGGCGTTAACTATCTTTTTCATATGACGCTCCTTTCACAGTCCGAGATATCTCTTCATTTCGGGCATGTACTTTCTTGAAATGATGTCCTTCATCCCGTTCTTCAGGGTCACCTGCATCGCGCCTGAGAACATGGGATCGAAGCATTTGATCTCTGCCAGATTGATAATGCAGAACTTGGAAATCCGCATGAACCCGGGCAGGGATTCGAACTCCCTCAGCGGCTTTGCGGAGTCGTAGACCGCTTTCTCGGTACAGAGGCGGGTGCGACCCTCCTCGGCGCGAATCATGAACAGATCCTTTCTCTTTATCACGACGATGCTTTCGCTATCGTATGCGGTCACGACGTCCCCGCCGCGCTGCAGCAGCTCCGCCGCGCTCAGCACGCGGTCGTCGATCTCGCTGCAGTATATCACGGCGCGGGGCTCGACGGCCTCCGGCGTTTGTTTGATCTCGACCTTCATGGCGACCTCCTTTCGACGCTGAAATGATAGCATATTTCGCGCGGCTTGTCACCCGTTTTCGGCTGAGTGGTCGAAAACGGCCGGTGAAATGCAAAAATCGGTCCTCAAAGGCCGGGGATCGCCGCGGGCTGCGGCAGCCGGCGGCGAACCATTCGAGTCCCTTTGCCCGCGCAGAAGGAATTATCCAGACAGCGGCTCTCGAACATGACCTACCAATCACCGAGGTACTAAAAAATGCAACACTGTTGCGTTCAGACTGCGGACAAACCCTAAATGCTCCGGAAATACCTGCTTTCCCCTGTGAGGGGAAGGGGGACCGCCGCCTCAGCGGACTTAGCTTTTTTGATAGTGCCATTGTTTCCACCTCATCAGTCAGACTTCGTCTGACAGCTTCCCCTCAAAGGGGAAGCCAAGAAAAGCAGACTTTGTCAGCAAGCTGAGTCAGCTTCGCTGACAGTTCCCCTTGCACAGGGGGCCAAGGAACTTGTGCGCCTTATCTTATTTGAGAATCGAGGATGCGGGTTCTTCTTGCTGAAAAGCTGGTGCAAATCAAGCAGAAACGCAGACAGGCAAACTGCCTCCCTTTATGTGGGGGGACATGAGAAAGTTATAATTCTTTTTATGAGAGAAATCCGGCACATGGGAGTCGAGATTCTCGCTGTTTTTCGTGGTGAAATAAAAAAGATGATTATTCAAGCCTGATATTTCAGAGAGATGGGCTTGGTATCTGGTGTGTTAGCCGGCGCAAGATACAAAGTCGGTCGGAAACAAACAGGCACGGTTCGATTTTTGAGCCGTGCCTATTTCATTAACGAATCGGGTTATTGAATTATCCGCCGAATTACGCAAGCGCGAGTATGGCGTCGGCGATCATGTGGGTATCGAACATGAGGTCATCGAGGGATATGAACTCGTTGGGCATATGGATGGGAGCGGGTTTACCGGGAATCTCACAGCCGAACGCGACGGCATTCTTGAATGCGCGGGCGTATGTACCTCCGCCGATCGCAAGGGGAGCGGGTCTTGAGCCTGTGCGGGCGGCATAGACGTCGAGGAGCTTTGAGACAAGCTCGCTGTCGGCGGGAACGAACAGACCGTGCTGGACATGCTCATGTGTGATATTCATGCCGAGAGCGGTTGTCTGCGCCTTTTTGACGTCGTCGGCGGAGAGGGAGATGGGATGGCGAACGTCGATTTTGAAATCGGCTATGCCGTTCTCGTTCCAGTCAATAACGCCGGGATTGAGCGTGAGCCTTCCGGAGGCGTCGGTGATGTCCAGACCCATGTTCTCGCCGTGAAGCCCCATGCCGAGAGCCTTGTGCATTGTGGAGATCATCGCGCCGTCCTCGCCCTCGATGCCGAGCATATCGAGAACCGTGAACGCCGCCTGTATGGAGTTGTGGCCGAGTTCGGGAGTGGAGGCGTGAGCGTCCAGACCTATCACGTTGAGAGCTGTGCCGCCCTCAACCTCGCTGATCTCGAATGTGAAATCAGAAAGCGCGGCGCGGGAAACGGCGTCACGCACGGAATCGGCGCACACGGGAACGAAAATTTCCGTCCTGCCGGGAACGACATTCGGTCTTGTACCCGCCTTCATGCGGATATTGCTTGAGAAACGCTTCTCGAATGTGGTGTGGAGTATGCCCTTTTCGGAGTTGACGACAGGGTACTCGCCGTCGGGAGTGAACGCGAGCGTCGGCTCCTCGCCATGCTCCTTGTAGTAGTTCATGCAGCCCCAGCCGGTCTCCTCGTTTGTGCCGAGAATTATCCTGACGCGGCGGCGGAGGGGTATGCCCGCCTCCTTTATCGCGGCAAGCGCGTATATCGCGGCGAATGCCGGCCCCTTGTCGTCAAGAGTTCCCCTGCCGTACATTACGCCGTCCTCTATGACCGCGCCGTAGGGCGGATGCTTCCAGCCCGTGCCTTCGGGAACGACGTCCAAATGGCAGATTATGCCGAGCATCTCCTCGCCTTCGCCATGCTCAATGCAGCCGACATAGCCCTCCATGTCGGTCGTCCTGAGCCCCAAGCCCTCGGCTGTCCTCAGCGCGTGGTGCAGCGCGTCGGATACGTTCTTGCCGAACGGCGCCCCCTCGATCGCGGGAGCCTCCGTGCTGGGAATGCGAATGTTCTCCTGAAGGGACGCGATCAGCTTGTCACGGTCGCGCTCGATTATCGAATCAACGATTTTGTTCATGTTATGTATCTCCTTTTAGTATTTACTTTTTTTAACACAGGTGACGGTTCTCTGTGTCGATTCCATATACTTGATAATGATGGGTTTTCCTGACCACCTGCTTCCGGCTTCCGGAAAACTGTCAGCCGAGCAAAGCGAGGATGACTGCCATGTCACCGGTTCACAATCCAGTTGATAATCGTTGTTATATTTGCAAATAGTGTTGACAATAATACTATCAGCGCAATAAGGGCAATGTTGATTTTCCACTCGCTTGCAAGCAGACCGATAAACTCTCGCATCTGCGCATTGGGCCAAAAAAACCACTTTGTCTTTGCGCCTATACCGTGAGCTTTCATTCCCGCTTTTGCTGAAAGCATACCGCTGCGGAATATATGATAATTCGTTGTGGAGAAAAGGATGCTTGCGTTTTCCTTATGCTCATCCGCGATCTTCTTTGAAAATTTCATATTTTGCAGCGTGGTGGAGGACTGAGTTTCGGGGTAGATAATGCTTTCATCAATCCCTTTTTCGATTAGGTAGTTTTTCATGCACTCCGCTTCGCTGATAATCTCGTCGCTGCCTTTGCCGCCCGACGGGATAAAGCAAGCATTCTTTCCCGTTTTTTCAAGCTGCTTATGATAAAATTCAAGCGCACGGTCAATTCTGCCGCGCAATAGCGGTAACGGCTTACCGTCCTTACCGATTTTACATCCGAGGATGATAATAAAATCCTGATTGTACTCCGGCTCATGTTTTGCAGCATACTGCGTGCAGTACATTGCCGAAAGCAGCAAGCACTCCATATATACGAACACCGAGGAAACAACAGTACGGATAATGGCATCTCTGATATCTGTTAATTCCATATTCGTCGAATACGGGTTGTGAATTGCCACAAACACACATAATATCGAGCCTGCAAAAAGAGCAATACTGATAAGAATGCCGAACAGATTGTTTTTTCTGAAGCCCTCATGCTTGATCAGCGACAGGTTGCTAACGGAGAGAAAACCCGCGAACAGCACTATGAACGGTATTGAAATGAAAAAGATCAGCATCGTAATAAAGCCGGCAAGGTTGTATATCTGCCAGCTATCCACCCGTTGCGGAAGGATGAGGCAGATGCCCAACAAGCCTAAATACATTAAGCTTTGCAATCCGAAGAAAACAATCAATGAGGAATCAAGCACGGTTTTATACGAGAAGAACTGTATCTTCTTTCTGCGCTCGAACTGCACAAAGCATATGATAAAGGAATAAAGCATCATCAACGCCATACCGATGAGTGTAAACTGCCAGCCGCCGTAATCGTATCCCGTAAGGTAGAAAACGCCTGTCGGCAGCACCGAAAACTCGTAATGTACAGATATGCTTTCTTTTTCGTTTGCTTCGTTATAGATCGTGGCTGTTACTGTTGCTTTACCTTCATTGATGGCTTTGAAAACAAAGCAGGTGTAATCTCCGCTTCTTGAAATACCGCTGTTTATGACAACGCTTTCATTTGAACTGATGACAGTTGCTTTATCGGAATTGTATGGATTATTCAGATAGACCGTATAACTCCTTCCGGAGATCAGAATCGCAATAACAGTAAAAATAATAATACCGAGATAGCCTGCTATAATATAAAGCTTGTTTTTCTTTCCCATTTTTTCACCCGCTTTGAAAGTTTTGTTTTGATATAGTACGGTGGTTTAATCGTATCCATGTGCATAAATAAGAATTCTGCCCTCTTCAGCTTGTATGAATCTTATCTCTGCAACAGAACATTCTTGTCGAACCTTATCTGCACGAAGAATCATCCCTCATATGTCACAAAACATCAGTTTATCGCGCCGAAGCCGCGTCCGACGACCTCCTGTGTTTCGATTATGGAGAACAGGGCTTTGGGGTCATGCTCCTTGACTATCGCCTTGAGCTTGGCAAGCTCGGTGGTTTTGACTATGCAGTAAACGACGGTAATGGGCTGACCGGTATACGCGCCCTCGGCGTGGATGTATGTGACGCCGCGCCGCATATCCTGCATGACCTGCGGAGCGATCTCGTTCCATTGGGAGCTGATAATGAATACGGTCATGTTGTGGTTGACGCCCTTGAGCGCGAAATTGTACGCCGTATTGGTGACGAACATGGCTACCATCGACAGGAGAGCGACCTCAACGCCGTAGGAGGGTATCAGCAGGCTCATAATGAATATGTTGAAAACGATGTTGAACGAGCCTGCGGGTATCGAGAATTTTCTGCTGAGAACAACGGTTATGACGTCGATGCCGCCCAGCGACGCGCCGCGCTTGACTATCAGCGAGGAGGTCGTGCCTATTATGGCGGAGCCGACGAGCGCGGATAGAAGCGCGTTATCTCCAAGAGAAGATGCGGCGGTTATCTGCTTCATAACGGGAAGCTCGAACATCAGCGAATAGCATACGGTCGCAAAGAGGCTGAACAGCGAGAATTTCAGGCTGTTCTGCTTTATGCCGTATATGGCTATGGGGATATTAAGTCCCAGAAGCACCATCCACTTGGGTATCCCCCAGAGGTAGTTGAAGAGCAGGGAAAGACCCGTTACGCCTCCCGAAAGGAAGTGAAACGGCACATAAAAGTACGAAAGCACGCAGCATTGCAGAAAGCACACAACGGCTATCAGCAACAGCGTTATCGGATCGTGGCGGCTGTCGAAATGCTTGTTGTACGGGTTAAAGGGATGCTTGCCTGTTGAGGCGTTCAGCGGGTTGTTCATATATCACCTTTTATACGTCGAAAATCAGAATATGTGCAGCACATACTGATTAAGAAGCACGAAAACTCCGAGCAGGGCGGTGTAGATTATGAAGCCCTTGAAGCTCTTTTTTGTTATGAGGCGTATCATGTAGCTTACCGCGAAATAGCCCGAAATACCCGCGAATATCATGGCGACAAGCGTTCCGTACCATGAGAAATCGCCCAAGCCGTTCTCCATGAGGTCGGGGATCTCAAGTATGGCACCGCCGACAATCGCGGGAATCGAGAGCAGGAACGAGAACTCCGCTGCGGATTTTTTCTTAACGCCGCAGAAGAACGCGCCCGTGATGGTCGAACCCGACCTTGAAACGCCGGGAAGTATCGCAATGCCCTGCATCGCGCCTATTATGACCGAGTGATGCCATTTCATCGTTTCACCCGTGTACCTGCGCTTGATGTTGTGCCTCGCGTATTCGGCGGCGGTCAGTATCAGAGCGGTCGCTAAGAAGCTGTAGCCCAGCAGTCTGAATTCAACATCCTCTGTGATATGCAGTATCTTTTTCAAAACAAGCATCACAACGACCGTCACGGCGGTGGATACGACAAGCCACAGCGTCTTTTTCTGAATGGGCTTCTTCAGAATATCCATTATCTGACTGCGATAGACCACCAATACGGCTATCAGTGTCGCAACATGCAGCAGTACCGTGCTGAGATGCGAGCCCTCGGTATCCCCGAACATCCGCTGCGTCAAAAGCAGATGCCCGCTCGATGATATGGGCAGGAATTCCCCAAGACCCTGTACAAGACCGTAGATTATGCTCTTTACGATTTCAGTTAAAACTTCCAAATTATACCTCCGAATGAACATTCTTATTCAATTATATGATAACATGTTATGCGCCGTTTTTCAAGGGGAAAACCGCATAATAAAAGGCATATCAGACCGCTGACAAACCCCAAATGCGCCGGAAACACCTGCCTTCCCCTCTGAGGGGAAGGGGGACCGCCGCCTCAGCGGTGGTGGATGAGGTGGCAAAAGCTCAATGAATACTTAGCTTTTTTCGATAGAGCCGTTGCTTCCACCTCATCAGTCAGCCTTGGGGCTGACAGCTTCCCCTCAAAAGGGGAAGCCAAAAAGCGGACTTTGTCCGTAGTCTGATATGAGAATTGTGAAAAAACGAAAAAGCGAAAAAACACGGGAGGAGAGCATCCGGTGACATGCCTCGATAATGGAAGCTTAACCTGCTATAAAAAAGTTCGTGGGTTTTTTCACAGGTTCGTGTATAATAATATGAAGGATATGGAAGGGGGCGACGCCGTGAGCGATTGGGAGATAGCGGAGCTGCTGCTTCGGAGGGATGAAGCGTGCATGGACGCTCTGTTGCTGAGATACGGCGGGCTTCTGCGTTACGTTATCGCGCCGATACTGAATAATCCGCAGGATACGGAGGATTGTCTTTCGGAGGTGAGTTTGCGCATTTGGGAGAATGCGCAAAGGTTCGTTCCCGAACGGGGCAGCCTCAAGGCGTGGCTGACCGCTATTGCGAGAAATACCGCGCTGAATTATGCAAGAAGCATCCGCTGTCACGGTAATATTGAGGAAATCACCGAGGACATGCCCTCCGCGGAGCCTGCTCCGGAAGAAATGATTATTCAAAAGGAACGCAAAGCGGCGGTCGAAATGGCTTTAAGCCGACTATCGGCAGCCGACAGGGTGCTGTTTTACAGAAAATACTATTACCTGCAATCGACTGCTCAAATCGCTTCCGAGATGGGCATGACCGAAAGGGCGGTCGAGGGAAAGCTGTATCGTCTGAGAAAGAGGCTTCGCGGTATGCTGAGCATAATGACGGATGATGTATAAGGGGGCGGGCGCGTGCTGAGTTTTGATTTGGAACAAATGAACAAGGATGATTTCGACGCCATGCTTGAGGGAAGCGTTTCGGATATTCCACCCGATGGCGTCGTTGAATCGGTAACGCCTTGGAAGAAGGCGTCAAGACGCATACTCATAGGTATTGCGCTCTGCGCCGTTACGCTGAACCTTTGGGGACTCGATTACATACTTCCCGCCGTCGGCACGGTGCTGATGCTGCTTGGGTTCCGCTCCCTGCGGCACGAAAACACATGGTTTGGCGGCTGTTTTGCGATAACGCTCATACGAACGGCATTTCTTTTTGCGGGATTGATGCTTAACGCGACCATAATGCGACGCACGCTTTTAAACGGAGCTGCCGCATCCGCGCTGACCGCCGCGAACATCCTGCTCCTTTTTGGAGAGCTGTTCTGCCTTTGGCGAGGATTCAGGGCTGTGAGGATAGAAGCGGGCGTTCCTCCGAAAGCGGGCTGTGTCGCCGCGCTCATTCTCTGGCATGGTATGGTGTGCGCGCTTGCCGCCGTTGAATATAAAGGAACAGCAGTCGCTGTGGCAATGCTCATAGGCTTTGCCGCCATACTGTTCAATATCCATAAGCTGTCAAAGGAGATTGATGAAGTCGGGTATTCGATTCAAACTGCGCCTTTTAAGGTGGCTGACGTATGGATCGTGTCGATACTCGCTTTGACGCTTGCGGTCGGCGTCGTATCGGGATGGCTTCTCGGCAGCGGTTATCCGATGGATTGGGAAGCGGTGGATTCAGCCGAGCATACGCAGGTGCGTGAGATAAAGGAACGGCTCTTAAAGCTCGGATTCCCGGAATACGTTTTGAACGATTTATCATCAGAGGATATTGCCGCTTGCGAATATGCCGTTGAAGTCAGATCTGAGACTGAGGATGTACCCGCCAATGGCGGCAGACAAGTCATCGAGTATGTCTCCGAAGGGGTACACATCATAAACGAAAGCGTATATGACGATAAGGAGCTTCGCTTCACATGCGTCGGCGTAAGGCTTCAAGGTGATAGGGAAAGCCGTATCATATTCCATCATTTCCTGTGGATGAGGAATCCGGGGTTTTACGGCACGGAAGTCATAAGGATATTTCCCGCGTATTCTAACGATAAACTGGGCTGGACGTCCGATGGCAATGTGACCGGGCGCGTGCTTTATGATTTAAACGGCGAAAGCTTTGCCGCTGAATACTTTAATGACGAGTACACGGCGAAAGCCGAAGAGTTTCTCCGAGAACGATCCAACGGCGAGTGCGTCCCGCTGGCTTTTTCGTTCCCGATGCAGAGCGAGAACCAACGCGGCTACGCAGCCTACCGCATCTATGAAGGCGCGGTGGAATGTTTGGTGAACAGCACAATACTCTATACTCACCAAAGGACGATGCTCCGATACCCCGCCGTGACGGCAGTGGAGCAGATCGTGTCGGGTGAACCGTCAAATGGAGCGTTTATAACCGTCAGCAGCAGCTTCTTGTTCTTCCCCGAATGACAAAAAATGACGAGGAGTGCCATGCTGACGAACTTCCTTGCATAACATTGCACAGGATAGCCGGCAGCATAATGAAAGGTCGTAAGTCAGCCCGAAAAAAGCTCAAGTGTGCGAATGAAAGCAATCAAGGGAAGAACACAAACCTTGGCTCCCATTGTCAAGGGGAGCTGTCAGCCGAGCAAGGCGAGGATGACTGAGGGGTTGAAAGCAACTTCAAAAAATCAAACGAGATATAGGGAAACGACCCTTCCGTCTTGGAGGGCTTCAGCCCTCCAATCCACCTCCCCTTACGCAGGGGAGGCAGATTGCTTGACTGCTCTCAAGCTTGATTTGCAACGACTTTTAGCAAAAGAACCCAACATCCACAGCCCTCATATACAACAAGAATAACAAAGAGCATTGGCTCCCATTGTCAAGGGGAGCTGTCAGCCGAGCAAGGCGAGGATGACTGAGGGGTTGAAAGCAACTATAAAATTCAAGTGTGACAAGGGTAAACAACCCCTCTGTCGCGGCGGCTTTACCGCGCCGCGCCACATCCTCTGAATCAGGGGAGGCCAGACCGCTGACAAACCCCAAACGCGCCGGAAACACCTGCCTTCCCCTCTGAGGGGAAGGGGGACCGCCGCCTCAGCGGTGGTGGATGAGGTGGCAAAAAACTCAATAAGCACTTAGCTTTTTTCGATAGAGCCGTTGTTTCCACCTCATCAGTCAGCCTTGGGGCTGACAGCTTCCCCTCAAAGGGGAAGCCAAAAAAGCGGACTTTGTCCGTAGTCTGATATGAGAATTGTGAAAAAACGAAAAAAACGAAAAAACACGGGAGGAGAGCATCCGGTGACATGCCTCGATAATGGAAGCTTAACCTGCTATAAAAAAGTTCGTGGGTTTTTCACAGGTTCGTGTATAATAATATGAAGGATATGGAAGGGGGGGCGACGCCGTGAGCG
>CADAGD010000059.1 GCA_902787375.1 uncultured Eubacteriales bacterium | reverse complement strand
GTAATAGCTTCCGTTGGCGACGAACTTCCATGTTACGTTATCAAGTGTAGCACTTGAGTAGGTGGAGGTGTCAACACCGACGATGTTGCTGCCGCTCTTGACGGCCTTGATGCCGTAAGCGCAGTAGTTGTAATTGTAGCTGTAGTAATACCTGTTGCTGATGTAGTTGGGGTTGCTGTTCATCAGGAGGTATACGTTGCTGCCATCGTTGTAGCCGATGAGGTACTCAGCACCCGCCTCGATGGAGGAAACGGGAGTGTAGTACGCATTGCTGGGTGCCGTTGTGGGAACGGGAGTAGCCGTGGGCTTAGGTGTAGGAGTAGCCGTGGGCTTGGGTGTGGGAGTAGCTGTGGGCTTGGGTGTAGGTGTAGCTGTCGGGGTCGCACTGCTGCCAACGAGCTTATAGAGCTTGACGGAACCGTTTGTGCTCTTATTGGTCGTGAAGTAGGCAGAGGTGTTGTTGCCGAGTGACAGATAGTAGTAGCCCTCAGAGTCAACCTGGTTGTTCAGGTCGCCGTTTTCATACTTCCAAGCCAGAGATGTCGTTGTGGGAGCAAGGTACTCGGAGGAGTCAAGACCCATGTACTTGCCGTTGCCGACATTCTTGAATGTCCATCCGCTGTAGGAGCTTCCGCCGACCGTCCAGAGGATGTTGTTCTCGTTTACAGAGGAGGGGATGGTCAGCGTATTGTCGCTGTTTACCGTTACATAGTAGGAGGTAAGATAATGGTTGTTGGAATAAACCGTATTGCCTACCGCATAACCGTTGAGAACGATTATGTACTGTCCGCCGTATTCGGGAGTGCTTGCGAGTGTATAGCCTGTAAATGCCGATACTGTGATCGTAGCTGTCCTTGTGTATGTGGTATAGCTTGTATTATCCCTTACCTTAACCGTGAGGGTAGCTGTACCGGCGGAAACGCCTGTTACAACGCCTGTGGAGGAAACAGTAGCAACAGATGTATTGGAGCTGCTGTAGGATGTTACGGTGTAATCGCTGGAGCTGGGTGTTACGTTGACAACAACATTGGCTGTGGAGCCGACCTTAACGGTTACGTTGTTGACGGATACCGAGCTGACGGGATCGGGACTGGCGTTGCCGACAAGTGTCCAATCGCAGTAAACGGTCTGCTTGCTGTCGGGATTGTAGGGGAACGCGTCCTGAGAACTCATAACGATAGGCCAAGCATAAGGATTTACATATGTATCCTTATCGCCGTTGACGCTCTTCATCTTAACGATAGCGTCCTTAACGGTGGAGCCGTTCTTCATCTCATTCCAGAATGTTGCTTCATACTTATAGTCGCCTGTGAAGGAAACGGACTGGGAATAGCCGTAGACGCATCCAGCACCGGCGGAGAGCAGCGCGGAACCGGTAACGCCGTTGCCGCCCTTCTTCATGCCTTCGCAGATAGCCATCCAAACGAAGCAGTTGGAGAGTGTGCCGTTAACGTGGTTCTTGATGTAACGACCGTCGATGAAGGCGTCGGAACCGGAGCTTACAGCCCAACCGTTGGAGTAGTCGGAGCTTGTGATGCCGGAGTTGGTGGTCAGACATAGATAAGAGCTGGAGCCGGTCTGAATACCGTGGGAGTCATAAATGACAACGCCCTTATTGGTGTAGTTTGACGCGATCGCGGGACCTGTAGCACTTGAGGACTCGAGTCTTGTGAGCGTGCCGCCCGTGGTATTGGCGATCGACTGAGCTTCATTCCTGTACTGGTTGGTGAAGCTTGAATCCTGTCCGTAATAAGGACCAACGAGTAAGACGTTCTTGCTGCCTGCGGTGCCGGAGCCCTTGGTGCCAAGAACGTCTACTATCTTCTGATTAACAGAAGGGATATGCTTTGTATTACGGACACGGTAGCAGTATGCGCAATGCATTCCGTCAACGGTGAACGCGAACTGATTGTCGCTTTCCCAAACGATACTGCCCTTGTCAACGTAAGGGTTGTTTACGGTTGCCTTATAAGCAGCCAGAGTGACGTCCTTAGGTGAAGCTTTTTTGCTGAGTGCGGATTTCTCAACAGACTCGATGCTCTTCCACGCATTATCGAGTGTATTGAGCTTACGCGCCTCTGTAACAGCGGCATTAACCTGCTCGGCGAATGAAGCGACGGGCAGAACAGCCAGTACCATGAGTACAGCTATCAGAGCGCATACGACCTTTTTCATACTTGTATGCATATTGCATCCTCCTTTGATATATTGCGAAGGGGCCAGCCCTTCAGATTTCGCATATATTATACCACCCATTCCATATATTGTCCATAGCGTTTTGAAAATATATTTAATTTTTTTACACTGAAAAAACCTTTTGGTTAGCATCGTTTGTGTATTTTTGTATTTCTGTTTTTCTTTTTTGGTTCGATACTTTGTTCTATAAACGACCCGCATTTGTAAAAAATTTTCATCTTCTTTTTTCGGATTTATCATTAAATAAATATACAAGCAGGTCAAATCCCTCTCATCATATACCGCAAAGCAGGCTGTTTTCATGTTTTCACGGTATATCATATGCGTGTAAAAGCCGTTCCTTTATTTTCGACAAAACAAGTATGAATTACGAACTATTTTTATTATTGTCATTAAATTTTTGCGCGCCTATAATTGTTCCGACAATACGCATGGAGGCTTTATAATGGAACGCAGCTCGCATTACGGCAAATACCGCCGGTATACCGCTCCCGCTCTCTGCTTTGCGGCAGCCATACTTATATTTGCCGCGCTCGTTCGCACATCAAGCGGAAGCAGCTATACCGCGAATGCGGCGGAGCATGCCCTCCTGCCCGCTTCGCGTCCCGAAGCGCACACCGATTTGGGGGATTATCTCGTTATCGGCAGCAAGGGGCTGTATGACGTCACTCCGCTTTTGATTCGGGAGAGGCAGTATCTCGAATACGCGGACGTCGGCACGGGAAGCATATTCAGTATAAGCTGTTCCGACGCGCAGCCGCAGCCAATACTGCGCATTGCCGACCCCGAAAGCGGCGAAGCATTCGACAAAAAGCTCTCAAAGGCCCCCGACGCGGCTCCGAGCGGGTATCATTATCCATCGGGCGTCGGCATTTCCTTTGCCGAAGGAGCCGTTTTCTATGACAGTTTAAAACGCATACTCTTTGTCACGGATGACAGCGGGAACAGCACTCCCGTTTACAAGCTTGATTACAGATACAGCAATGCCGAGCTGACCTCATGCACCCTTGACGGACGCTATGCCGCTCTGAGGGCAACCGACAATTACACGGGTCATGCCGTCACATTTGCCGTCGAGACATCAAGCGGAGCCGTTGTGTCGCAGGAGGACGGCGTCGCATACATAGGAGGAATCAAGGGCGGGTACAGCGCACTCAGTATGCTTTCGGACGGAAGTATCTCCTGCGCCTATTCATCGGAATTCACAAATGAGGACGCGCTTGATTTTCGGGCTTGCTTTGACGGAAGCATCGAATACGCCCTCTGCCTTGAGGATGCCGTTTATGTCGTTCAGGACACGGCAGACAGGGTCATACGGCGAATAGACGCCTTGGGATTTGAAACCGTTTTAGCCGTTCCCCCCACCCTGCCGCAAGGCGTTCCGAGCATATGCGAACACGGCGATATGACATTTATAATGTACGAATCCGATTCCGAACGCCGTCTGTTCCTGTGGGATCGCTCCGTGTACGAAACGGTATCCATATCCGGCATACATTATCGGCGTGGGCTTTTCAAGGATGCTCCGCGCGCTCTGCATAGGGATAATGAAATGCTTGAACGGATAACGGACGCGGAGGAACGACATGGTGTGTTTATTCTGTGCGGATCCGACGCGGACATCGGACTTAGCATGTACGCGCCCAGCATATTGACCGAGCGCGGCATAATCGGGGAATCGCTCGAAATAACAGACCTCACCCTATCATCCTACCCGAAAGATTTTTTCCGTGAGCTTTGCGAGGGCTGTTTTGACGGGATAATAATAGAATTCTGCGGAAAGCTGAAATCGGACGACGATCGTTTCCACGACTTTCCCGGAGCGGTCACGGGGATGTTCGGCGGTTTCAAGCTCATAATGCTCGATGTTACGAATCCGAGCTTCATCAGGGAAACGCTCTGCCATGAGATATGCCATATAATTGACAGCCGGCTTGATAATGCGTCGCTCAAAGACAGAAGCCATTGGAGCGAGCGGGCATGGGCATCCATGAACCCTCCCGGCTTTTCCTATTATAATGCCTATGCAACGCCCGACGGACAGCCCTATGCGGCCGTCGGCAGCATGGCATTCACCACCGAAGCCGAGGGCATTTCCTCCGACGGCTTTCTGAACGACATTTATTTTATCGACCGCTATTCCAAAACATTCCCAACCGAGGATCGCGCCGTGGCGTTTGAAACCCTCATGCGCGCAAGCGCGGACGCGGATTGCCTTAAAAGCCCCCATATCCAAGCCAAGCTCGCCTATTATTTCAATGCCATCCGCTACTATATCGACCCGCACGGCACATGGGAGCATCCGACATTCTGGGAGAAAAAGCTTGATGCCATTATAAATAGGTAAACGCCCTGTTAATGCCCAACCCAAAGCCCGACTTCCTCAGCTTTTCCTTCTGAGTAGACAATGATTAATTAACGCCTTGGTAAAGTGCCGATTGAAGCATATAGCTTTCAATCAATTTTTGCCGTTTTTCAAAAAAACAAGGATATTTCTCGCAGGAGCGGTAAATCTTGCTTGATTTTTCGAGATTCCGCGCCTATCGCGGCGCGTGCGCGCTGACCCACGCGGCTCCCTTTGGTCGCAATATCAATACTATCAGAGCTTTCTGATTTAATCAGCATTTACTCACAGGGGAAGGCAAGCGGGCGGCAACTTCATCCCATACTGCGGCGGTTCCCCTTCCCCTCGCAGGGGAAGGCGGGTATTATCAGCGCATTTGGTGTATGTCGGCAGCATGAGCCTTGTTAATGCCCTGCCTCCCTGCTCTTAGCATCCGCTCATCAAAAGGCGAAAAAGCTAAAAGCCACATCTCTGTAATTGACACTTGTATACAAAAAATGATATAATATTTTTGCTCGAAATTGCTCAAAAGGACGGAACCTTCGGCGAACTGCCGTTTTCCGTTCCACCCTTTTAAGCCCCAACCATTAGGACAAAATTCGTTGTAAAAAAGGAGTGTGTCATGGCAAAAGATAAGAGTAAACCAGAGAATAACAGGGCATCCGACGCCCTGATTTTCAGGGGCTCCGTCACCTATGTGACGAACACGGCAGTCAAGCTTCCGATTCCCGACGGGGAAACCGGCACGCCGAGCTGGGGCAGCGACGCTCCATCCGTCGCAGGCGTCAATCCGGACACAGGCTATCTGCTGACATGGACAGCGGGCAGCGCCAGAATCACAGCCGACTATCCCTCCGGGAAAAGCTATTACTGGGAAGTAACCGTCACGCCGCGAGAGAACGAAGAACCTCAGCCCGCCCCTGCTTCATCGGAACCCGATCCCGCCGCTCCTGCCGTGAGCGGAGCCGAGCCGGACGTTTCCGCAGTAACACGGGCATATCAGCCGCCCGCAGCGGAGAACACCGTCTATGTTTCCGTTATTGTAGCGGAGCTGGGCGTCGGGAAAGCCGCCGAATCCATCGGCATGGACGTGGAAGATCTTCGCGTCCTGTTTCACAGGGAGCAGCTTGAGTTGGCTCCCGGAGTTACGGAGGCTATGGCATACTACAGCGCGTTACTCGGCGTCCGAAATCCCTACGAGCTGAGCAAGCTGGATGCGGACAAGCTGAACTCCGCATTTCAGATTTTCGGAATGGAGCCGAACCGTCCTTTCCCTCCGCCCGACATCGAGGAGATACGGAGCGGCATACTGGGCGCGGGGCAGTTCCAAAGACCCGTCATAACCGCTCCCGACGATGAGCCGCGCCTTCCCGGCTGCTACTTTGTATCCGAAGTATCCGAAGTATCCGAAGCGGAAAAAGGAACGACGGATGAATCCAAAAAATCCTTTTACAAAAGCATCGGCATGATACTGCAAAACGGTCTTGACGTGCTTGCCAAGCTGGACGCCAAGCCCCCTCTGCCGCGCATCATCTGCGGCAGGGTCAAGCTGCAAACCTTTGACGAATATGACCGTGAGCAGCTCAAGGATATGATAGGCGTTCAAGTGGAGCTTGGCGGCATCGCCAGCCCCGCTCAGGACAAGCTGGAGAATAATGAAGACCTCCATTGCTTCACCGGGGGCAATGGATGCTTCTCCATTGTCATGCCGGATCGCTACAATATGCAGGAGACCGTCACATTCACTATATCGGAGAACCCCAATTCTCCCGAAGTCATCCGCCGCAAATCATTCCTCGGCGGCATTGGCGCAAGAAGCATTACATTCACTCGCAGAGCTTCCGAGGTTATGAACGCCGCCAAGGTATCGCTCCCCCTCCGCAACAGCGGCTCAGGCTCCGAGGACGAGCAGGAAACGACCATCTCCCTGACGGAGTTCTTTGACAAGCTCAACAGGCTCGACAAGCTTCGCCGCGAGAACCGCGTTCTCAAGCGCAAGCTCCAAAAGCAGGCGGAGGAATGGCTTGAGGAGAAAAACAACCGCGAAAAGCGGGCTGCCCTCCTCAGCAAAAAAGCCGCCGCGGAGGAAAAACGCCGCAAGGCTCTCACCGACATAATCGACGCTCTGCGCGACTATATACAAAAAGCCGAGTCAGGTCAGATTTCCCTCAAGGAGCTGCTTAATCTGTCGGATGACGAGCCTCATTTCGCGTTCCTGCGGCCCGATCCTGCTCTCCGCAAATCAAAGCTCCCCGCGAAAGGCCGTGACCTGCCTATTCAGGACGGTCAACTGCCCATACAGGACATTCAGGGCGATAATAAGCTCATCGTTCAGAGGCCCGTTCCGAATGATTACGGCCCCAATCAGCTTGCCGATAACGAGGATTACGACAGTCGGCTTTTCGAGATTCAGCGTTTGATCGCATTCTTGAAGCATCAGCTTTTGAACTGCGAGTACAGGCTGCGCGATCTTATGGACATTCTGAGCCGCGGTCTTGACAACTGTGAGGATCGCCGCTCATGCGTCGGCACAAGTCCTCTTAACTTTTTAATCGACGACAACACCTATGAGCCCCTGCCCGAATACGGGCAGCTTATGACCCCCGCTTATCAGGGAGGCCCCACCGTACTGGATAATCTGGCTGACATGGAGGACGAGTTCCTCTTAGGCTATTCCGATTATTATCCATCCGGCATACCCATTGACAAGCTGCGCTCCGCCGCCAAAAAAGCCAAGCGCGAGCTTGCGCTTATAACAGCCGAGCTTGCCACATTGCCGCCTGATAAGCTCCTGCCCCACGAGCAGAGGACGGACGCGAATCCCTTGGAGGATTACCTTGCCGTACTGGTTCCCGGCTATCAGCCCGCAAAGCCCGTTCAGGTCAACGACGGAGAAACCTATGTCAGCAATCAGACCGCCATTCAGCAGATCATGGAGCAGCTTGGATGCAGGAATGAAAACGACCTTGCCGAGCTTGTGAACCGTCTGCTGAACGCCGAGTTGTACGCGGACATGGGCGAATTCCTCGTCCTTGCGGACGCCTTCGGGGAAACCACGGACAAGCCCGCCGTGCTGCCAAGCGTCAGGCTCATGGGCGAAGGAAAAACCGCAACCTTCCTGCCCACGGATACCGCTCCCTCCCGCATATTCAGCTACGGCATGATACAGCGTCTGGTGGAGCCCGAAATCCGCAACTACGACGAGAACGGCAATTACACCGAAAAGCGCGATAAGGTATCCGCACCTCTCAACGTCTATGACTTCAAGCAGCGGTTCTATGCCGATCCCGAAAAGACAGCCATAGCCCGCTCCCTCGGATTGGGCTATATGCTGAACATGCACCAGGCATGGGTTCCCGACGGCTTCGCCTTGGGCTCCCTGCTCTACTCCCTTGTACTCGCGCCCGGCGAGGAGCAGCGAATAATAATCAAGGAGCATAGCGAATCCTACAATGTTGAGGATCAGGCGTCCGCCTCGGATACCGTGCATGACAGCTATTCCAACTCGCAGCAGGACAACGAGCAGGCGGCATTCTTGAACGCCGCGAATCGTTATTCCGCCGCTCATTCCGACTATCAGTACAGCTCCACCGCCACCAGCAAAAGCACGGCGGGAATAGGCATATGCTTCGGCTTGATAGGAGGAACCTCCTCCAAATCCTCGAATTCAGGCAGCGGCTCATCAAACGCCAGTCAATCCGACAGGTACGACGAGGCGTCCCAGGCCGCCCAGACATTCCAGACCAATATCAAGACCGAATCCGAACGGATCTCAACCGCTCAGCGCGCCAGCATCCGCGTGGCGTCCAGCAGCGATACCGAGTCCGTCGCATCCAAAATAATCGCCAACCATAACCACTCCCATGTAATGACCGTCCAGTATTGGGAGGTCATGCGGCGTTACAGGATGGAAACCTGCATAGAAGGCATCGACCTTATACTGTTCGTCCCATTGGAGCCGGTCGGCTTCCTTCCTAACATCAAGGACGCCAACGCCCCGACGGACGCCGAAGACTGGACGCCACTCACATTGAAGCCCTCAACGGACTTCACCATCGACAAACAGCGTTTCGATTTCCGCTACAGCCGCCTGCTGAAGCACGCGGACACCCTGCTTTACAAGCTGCCCTATGGCTACCGCAGCGGTCTTGAGACAATGAAAAAGTTTGCCGCTCTGCCGGATTGGGAGTTCTTCTCCTCCTCCGGAGACAGCCGCACCATAAACATGACTATAACGGGCTGTATTCTGGAATGCGACGATATTGCGGCAAGCCTCGTCTTCTCCACAGGGCAGGCTCCCCTGCGCGGCAGAGTCGTGAAGCGCGACCCGATTCATATACACGAATCCATGAACACCCGAAAGGACGTTCTCTACTTCATTGAAAAGGCACGCCACGGCACATATGTAATCAAGTGCAATTCCCGCATGAAGGACGATATTTTCTACGGCCCCTTCTACAAGGAGTTCATCAGCACCCACGCCACAACGGACAGGTACTTCGAGCTTGATATGATAAACCCCGACGCGGGCGACGCCGTCAGAGCGATAATCGAAAACATCAAGCTGAGCGGAAGGGTTCAGATAGAGTTCAAGCTTCCCGCCGATGTATCTCCCGGCGACATTGCCTCCGTCCGAATCGAGAACCGAACGACCAAATTCAACTATCGGCTTTCTCAGGATACAAGATTCATGGAGGATTACGAGGAAGCTGCCGTGAAACGCTATGAGCAATGGCTCTACAATTACAGCAACGACAATAAAAACAATGTCGGTGATATGCAGAAGATCCGGCACTACTCGGAAAACCTTCCCGAATGCTATACTCGTCCTCAGATCGTGCTTTCGGCGGGAGAGCTGCAAAGCCTCGGCTCCCTCTCATTAAGAGCCAAGGCCATGTATATTCAGTCCGCCGGACTGCTTGAGCAATACAAGCCCGCGCTGGATGAGCTTAGGGACAAATCCGATGAAAATTCGGATATCGCATCCCTGATTACCAATCTGCTTGATAAGCCCTCGCACATCATGCTGGATGAGAGCTTCTATCTGGACAACGGGCCGTACTTCGCCTCCGTCCTTCCCCAGAAGCCCGCTATGCACGCCGACGACGTGAAGCAGATGGAAAAGACCCTGCACCATGTAGCGACCCATACCATACGCTACTCTCAGGCGGTCTGGTCGTCCCTCACTGACGATGAGCGGATAATTATGCTGGAACCCTACACGGTGGATATGAATTTCTCCCTAAGCGAGAATCTCTCCAAACAGACCCGCGAGTCGAATGCCGACGAGGATCCGGTTCCCCTGCTGAATTGCGTCAATCCCCACCGCGTACTCGGCTTCTACGGCAACTGTATGCTGCTGCCCTTCACCTATCCCGAAAGGCTTGCCAAAAAGCTCGGCAAGACCGCGGGCGAGATACAGGACGAGCTTTACAGGTACCATACAACCAGCTTCCGGGTTCCCTCCACCGTAATCTCCGTTCCCACCGAAGGCATGGTGGGCGAGGCTGTGCTTGGCGCGACCAATGTCAGCGAGAAGGTCGATATTACACGCTTCTGGAACTGGAAGGATTCCGATATCGACCACATGAGCATAGATCAGAGCAGTTTCAACGGCGGCAGCAGTCTGCTCCAAAATGCCCAGACCATGCGTGTTGACGCGCCTACTCAGGGCGTCAACCCCACGGCGCATATCGACTCCAACGGACTTGCGGCAGCCCTGCTCGCAAGGGATCCCGCCAAATTTGCCGATGTGCTGGCGAATACCGACATCAGAGGCTTGCTTCAGAATGCCGACAACAACGCCTCCGCAGGTCGTGAGGCGGCGGTTCAAGCCAGCTCCGGCATGGTCAACACCGCGGTTCAGGCGGCAGCCGACGTTGCCAAGGCATACTTTACCGGCGGCATCGGCAGCACGGGCAGCGGAAACAACGGGAATAACGGCAATGCCGGAAACAGCGGAAACAACGGTAACAACGGAAATACCGGGAACAACGGAAACAGCGGAAACAACGGGAATAACGGCAATGCCGGAAACAGCGGAAACAACGGAAACAACGGAAACAACGGGAATACCGGAAATACCGGGAACAACGGGAACAACGGCAATAACGGCAATACCGGCAATAACGGCAATACCGGCAATACAGGCAATAACGGCAATAACGGAAAACCCGCCGAGAACCCCGACGACCATTCCGCAAGCCCATCCAACCCGCAGCCCAGCAACCCGCAGCCCAACAACCCGCAGCCCGATAACCCGCAGCCCGATAACCCGCACACGGATACGGGTAACAACAGCGGCTTGAACTATACGCCCTCCAACGGGAGCGGCTCGGTCACTCCAAGAAACAAGCTTGAGGAACAGCTAATCAAGGCTTTTGAAGAAGCTGACGCTGCGGCAAAGCGGAATATGGATCCGGTTTCATTCTATCGTGACGGAACCAACCTCTCCGCCGCCGATGCTTCCGAAGCGATCGAACGTCTGTCCGGCGAGCTGTTCAAGGCATTCGGGCTGGATCCGAAGGCGCTTGTAAACGATATGCTTGTACAATAACCGCAATGAAGGAGAATTTCTATGATTCCACCATTAATAATCATATCCCGGCTCTTGGATGAAATTGCCGACAGCAACTACAAAGAGCAGTTTATTGATTTTTTAAAGAAGGAGATAACCGCCTTTGCGCAATCACTCGGCTTGACGGTCGATTGGGAAAAGGAGCTCGTATGCGTTCCGGGTCTTCCCAATTCCTGCGAAGACCTGACAGATTGGCTCAAATCGGCTTCCGCCAAAGCGATAATGAACATGTATATCAATGAATCCATGAGCCATGCCTTTCCCCAAAGCACCGATTGGAGCTGCTGGGCGGCGACCGCTTTGATACTGAAGGGCATTTTCGGGGACAACCCGGAAAAGGATAACGAAGAAGCGTTTTTTAAGAAAAAAATGAAGCGGATAACGACGACCCAAAGCATGATCGACGCGGCGAACAATAAGAAGGGATTGTTCAGCAACGTCCAGCATCCAACAGAGGTTGCGAAAAAATTGAACAAATACGGCGTGGATAAGGAACTCGACTATGAAGACAGCCTGTTTGTATACAAAGAGATACTGTGGCAGGATGATCTTTCAAGCACCGACGCGGAAAATCCCCTTGCCGTTAAATGGAGCAGTCTGAGACTCTGCAATTTCATGTTCAATTCCGATCCGGACAAAACGGGGATTCCGTTTCCGAGCAACGTCGATAGAAATACCCGCTCGGATGAATTCCATATCGTCTTCTACGCCGTTCTGTTCAAATACGGCATCGTTACAGAAGAAGACCCGGACGATCTGTTCAGGTGGCCGCCAAGACCGCAGGTTGTCCCGAAAAGGGCTGTGAAGAACGGCTTATTGTGGCCGCTCGCATATGATTGGTTCGAGAAGATGAACGGCTTTAAAGTCGAGCAGCTCAAAAGCAGGGAGTTTTCGGAGCAAAAGCTGCTCGATGTATTCAGCGCACACGGGCCGTTCATAATGGATACCTCAATAAAAATCTCGGATGTCGATTTGGAAAACGAGCCGCTTACGTCCCATTATATTATCATTATAGCCATTGACCAAATTGACGCAAATCGGTACTCGTATACCTTTATCAACTCCGCAAGCGTTGATCCGACTACCAACAAGCGCAGCGTATCGGTTGAAACAATCAACAGCGAAACGCTGATGAAATACTGCCGTGCGGTACAGTTTCCCAGAACCATCGTACATCGTTAGCCGAAAGCTTCTTAATTCATGCAGGAGGTGAATTTTATGGCAGAAGATTTGAACGCGCTCCAGTCCGTGCTTTCCATGCTGCTCCAGAACGACGACAGCGGAAAAATGCGGGAGTACCGTGAGCTTATTATGAAACGCATCGCCGAGGAAACCGATGTAAAACCCTCAAGGATACCCGCGCCCCTGAATATAACTGAGGTGGGCGGCTACTTCAACCTCATCGAACAGGTGGAAACCGATGACCCCGCCCTCAAGGATCAGAAGGCAAGAATGCAGTTGGCTCTGATAGCCTCAGCCCTCGGACTGCCAACATGAGCATAGTTACCCCATATCAATCGAATTTATGATTGCAGTAAGGGGCTGTTGCATGAACCGATAAAATTCATGCAACAGCCCCAGTCAGACGAAGTCCGACTGATGAGGTGGAAACAATGGCGTTATCAAAAAAACAAGTGCTTATTGAGTTTTTTGCCACCTCATCCACCACCGCTGAGGCGGCGGTTCCCTCTACCCTCATGTAGATAATGATTAATTAACGTCTTGAGAATGAGCTGATTTAAAGCATATAGCTTTCAATCGATTTTTGCCGTTTCCGCGCCTATCGCGGCGCGTGCGCGCTGACCCGCGCGGCTCCCTTTGGTCGCAATATCAATACTATCAGAGCTTTCTGATTTAATCAGCATTTACTCACAGGGGAAGGCAGGCATCTTTAGCGCGTTCGGGGGTTGTCGGCCGAGCATAGTGAGGATGACTGAGGGGCCGTAAGCAACTCAAAAACTCAAGCGGGATAAGGAAAACGACCCTTTCATCTTGTCGGGCTGAGTTCCTCCAACATAAATGCCAAATCATTCGAGTCCGCTTTATAGATCACTCCATTTTTATCCGTTACATACACAGCACCGAATTCAACACTGCTTCCGTCAGAGTATCGCAATTCGCATGAAGTATTTCCCAGAGGGGCAAGATCATCGGAGCTTATTTTTTCATAGCTTCGCTCCTCTATATTTTGAACAATCCGCTCAATATCATTTTTGTCATCAATCTCCAAGGGCGCGATCGACGGATCATCGAAGTGAACGATAACGCATATAGGCTGTTCATCTTTAATCTCAACAATGTCTTGAATATGATATGCTGCATTTGTACAGCCGAAAAGAAATGCTATAACGGACATTATAAAAAAGATCGGTATTTTTTTCATTGTTTTTACTTCATTATCAACTGTTTGGTTTAGAGCCAATGGTTTTTACATTATCATAGCATTCGCTAAAATCAAGAAGCCTTCCGTTTTATACCTTTTATCCTATCTCAGCCCAAACCATTGACATTGAGCCCAAATAAAAGGGGTTATCAACAAGTAAACCACTTGTTAGCAACCCCTTTATATCAGTTATAACTCAAATCAAATTACACAATACCCTGAGCCATCATGGCATCGGCAACCTTCTTGAAGCCGGCGAGGTTAGCACCTGCTACGAGGTTATAACCGAGGCCTGCCTCTTCGGCAGCTTCCTTGGAAGCCTTATGGATGTTCTTCATGATGGTGACGAGCTTCTCATCAACTTCCTCAGCACTCCAGGACAGACGCTCGGAGTTCTGGCTCATCTCAAGACCGGAAACGGCAACGCCGCCCGCGTTAACAGCCTTGGAGGGAGCAACGATCATGCCGGGCTGCTTCATCATGTGGAAGAGAGCCTCATTGGTGGTGGGCATGTTGGCAACCTCGATGTAGTACTTGGTGCCGTTGGCAATGATCTGCTCAGCTTCTTCCATGCGGATCTCATTCTGATAAGCGCAGGGCATGCAGATGTCAGCCTTCTGACCCCAGGGCTTCTTGCCGGCGAAGAACTGAACGCCGAACTTGTCCGCGTAATCCTGAACCTTGTTGCGGCCGGAGGAACGCATCTCAAGCATGTAGTCGAGCTTTTCCTGTGTGCAAACTCCGTCGGGATCGTAGATGTAACCGTCGGGACCGGCGAGCGTTACGACCTTAGCGCCGAGCTGCATAGCCTTTGTGCAGACGCCCCAGGAAACATTACCGAAGCCGGAGATGGCGATGGTCTTGCCCTTGATGGTGTCGTTCTCATGATCGAGAACCTCGCAGAGATAATAAACAGCGCCGAAACCGGTAGCTTCAGGACGGATCAGGGAGCCGCCGAAGCTGATGCCCTTACCTGTGAGAACGCCGTTCTCGTAAGCGCCGCGGATCTTCTTATACTGACCGAAGAGGAAACCGATCTCACGACCGCCAACACCGATGTCACCGGCGGGAACGTCAACGTTGGGACCAATGTGACGCTGGAGCTCTGTCATGAAGCTCTGGCAGAAACGCATGATCTCAGCATCGGTCTTGCCGTTGGGATCGAAGTCGGAGCCGCCCTTACCGCCGCCCATGGGGAGGGATGTAAGGCTGTTCTTGAATGTCTGCTCGAAGCCCAGGAACTTCATAACGGAAAGATTAACGTGGGAAGCGAAACGCAGACCTCCCTTGTACGGGCCGATGGCACTGTTGAACTGTACGCGGAAACCACGGTTTACCTGAACCTTGCCCTCACGGTCAACCCAGGGTACACGGAACTCGATAACGCGCTCAGGCTCAACGAGGCGCTCAAGAAGACCTGCCTCCTGATACTCAGGGTGCTTCTCGATCATGGGTTCAAGGGAACGAAGAACTTCCTCAACAGTCTGAATGAACTCAGGCTCATGGGAATCGCGGGCTTTGACCTTGGCGATGACTTCTTCAATGTAAGCGTTCATTGTATAGATATCCTCCATATTAAAATTGTTGGCTTATAATGGGAAAAACCCATCAGCTCTATTATAATATTCTCTTTTTCTTTGTCAACAGAATAATAAAAATATACTAATTGGTTTGGACTTACAGTCGTATGGAAGCCCTCTCGTGCTTCTCATATTAAGCAGACCCCGATCAACTCAATAAAGCTCAAATGGCGTTGAGCCTGTAAGCATGAAGTGTTAGGAAATCGCAGATTTTGCCATGAGCTTTGCAAGGCTTACTGCGGCTCACTTATCTTTATTATATCCGAAACCTCTTGCAAAGAAATAAACGCGGCTCCGTCAATATCATGCACAACACGTTTAAGCTTATTTATTTGGAAGTGATTTATTATAAAATAAACTATCTGTTTCCTTTCCTTTGAATAACCGCCCATGGCATTGACTATGGTTCCGCTCACACCGAATGTCTCCGAAAGCGCATCGGATATCGCATCGGCCTTTGTTGTAACTATCATGGCGCATTTTGAGCGGTCAAAGCCTTCCACTATATAGTCAACCGTCTTCGAGCCCACATAGTATGTGACTATGGAGTACAGCGGCAGTATCCAACTGTTTATGACTATTCCGCAGACGATGTATAGAGCGGCATTGAAAACCATGTTGAATGTTCCAAGGGATATGCCTATATGCTTTGCGAACACCACGGAAAGCACGTCGATGCCATCTATCGCTCCGCCGTAACGAATCGTCATGCCGCTGCCTATTCCGGAAATCAATCCGCCGAAAACCGCGCACAGCAACAGATCGGAGCCTGCAAGCGGCGAAATGAACGATACGTCTATCGGAAGCACATTCATTATCATGAAGGAAGCGACGGAATAGATTCCCACCGTAAAGATTGAGTAAACGGTGAACGCTGCCCCCTGCCTGCTCAGTCCGAAAATGAATATGGGAATATTCAGAATGAGAAGAAACAAGGACAACGTCAAAAACGAAGGCGTCACCTGATCCAAGAGCATTGACAGACCGGAAATACCGCTGTCATACAGCTTGACGGGGAACAAAAATACAGTAACGCCGAACGCATTTATACACCCGGCTATTGCCAGCATTATAAAATTGAAAAGCTTCAATTCCTTCAATCCGCTCTTCAAAGCGGTGAGCCACGGTCTGTTTACGTCCTTGCGTTTATTCCTGCGCTTATATTTGGTTCCTTTATTTGATTTCATTGATTGCTCCCGTTATGTACAAGGCGTGCGGTTCTCGCTCCTGAACACGATACAGCCCGGCATGGCTTTTTCGATAATGGCAAGGGAATAGACGTCTATGCCATGCGCACGGAGCCTGTCGCCTCCGCCCTGGAAGCCCTTTTCGATGGCGACGCCTATGCCCACAAGCTCTGCTCCGACCTGATCTATTATATCGACAAGCCCGCGCATGGCTTCGCCGTTTGCCATGAAGTCATCCACTATAAGCACCTTATCATCGGGAGAGAGCCATTCGGCGGATACTATCAGGCTGACCTTTTTCCTATATGTGTATGAGTATATCTCGGAGCGGATAAGACCGCCCTCAATATTATCCGACTTGGCTTTTTTGGCAAACAGCATGGGAACTCCCAGCTCGTCGGCTGTAATTGTCGCAACGGGTATTCCGCTCGCCTCAACAGTCATGACCTTGGTTATTGTCTTTCCCGCGAAATGATTCTTAATATCCCTTGCTATTGCGTGCATCAGCCCAATATCGACGAGATGGTTCATAAATCCATCGACCTTTATTATATCTCCGGGAAGAACCCGTCCCTCAGCCAATATGCGTTTCTGAAGCTCATTCATAAGCTGCCTCCTCTTTCATAATGAAAAAAGGGCTGGCGTTTCGCATGGAAACGCCGAGACCCATTAATGAAATCAGTTTATATCCTTGTGTAGCCGGCGGCGTTTACAAGACCGTCAAGCTTTCTGCCCTTCTGGCAGTAGGGACACTCGGAGGAATGATAGCTGTGATAATCGGGAACATCGTCGGGAGAGAACAGGGAATGTATCTCCACTCCCGCGGATTTTTCAACTGCTGAGAACAACGCCGCAACACCGACAAGATGTCCGCCGTAATAAGCTATGCACTCAAGCGCGCGCTCAAGGCTTCTGCCGGTTGAAACGGTCGATATGAGAACCAAAACCGATTTGTTTGAAACAAGATTCTGGACATCGCCGGGGAATACAAGCTGTCCCGACGAGTTGCTCTCAGGAGTTATGACGCTTATCTGATGTCTCTCGTTGACGCCTCTTGAGCCCGGCTCGGTGAGTATGGATGCCACATATGAGCCTATGACCTGTGTGTACTCAAGGCATATGATGGTATCAATGGGCTTGGAATGCGTATAGAACTTTGCCAGCTCCTGTGCGCAGAATCTCGCCATGTGACAGTTTGTACGCATATCCGTGAAGCTCATATAATGGTCGATATGAGCGTGACTTGTCGCAAAATGACCGATAGATACGCTGAGCTTGATGTTCTTGTTGCTCTTGCAGCTTACTTCCCATGTGTTTGTGTTCATTGTTGTCACCTCCCATAGTTTGTCCAAAACATTATACCATAAACAAAAACCCGGCGCAATACTTATTGGAGCGAGTTGTAAAGCCTTTTTAAAATGCTTTGCCATATACCGCAATATGTGTTATAATTCAACATGAAGAATATCGGAGGTTATTTCAATCCAATGCCGGACACATTGTTTCATTCGCTGGCAGCCGTGCTTATAGTCATGTGCATAGTGGCTATCGGCTACCTGTTTGCGAAAAAGGGATACATAAAGCGCGAGCATAAGGGGCTTATGATAAAGCTCATAATAAACGCCGGTATGCCCGCGCTCGTCATAAACAACATACTCGGCTCGCTCGACCTTGAGAGCATGGGCAATCCCCTGCTTCTGATAGGCATTCCCGTCATATCCATGGCGACGACGCTTGCGATGGGGCTGCTCCTCGCAAAGCTCATAAAGCCTTCCCCCGTAAGGCGCGGAGGCTTTATAGTGATGTGCGCCTTCTCGAACTCGATATTCGTGGGACTGCCCATGAACACGGGGCTTTTCGGGGACGCCGCCGTTCCGTATGTGATGATATTCTACATGGTAAACACCACGTTCTTCTGGACGGTGGGCAACTACCTTATAAACAAGAGCGGCGAGGCCGGACTCGGAACCCATAACGCGACGGGCATTTTCAAAAACCTGAAAAAGCTCCTTTCGCCGCCGCTCATAGCCCTGATGATCGCCATACCCCTGCTTGTGATGGAGTATTTTCTCCGCAACAGCCACGGCTTCATGGCAGCCTTCACGCAATGGGGCGGGCATTCGATAATCACGCTCGTTCAAAGCTCCATAGTCAAGATGTGCGGCTATGTCGGGAACATAGTCACGCCCCTCGCGCTGCTGTACATCGGCTCCGCGCTCTATGAATACGGCTTCAAATCGCTCAAGCCCGACAAGGATATGTGGGCGGCTATCGCTGTCAGGTTCATAGCCGCGCCCGCGACAATGCTTCTGCTCTGCCGCGCACTCGGTTTTGACGGCATAGGTTCGGGCGTGTTCATAGTCGAAGCCGCCATGCCCGTAATGACGCAGGCGGTCGTGCTTGCCGCGTCATATGACGCCGATGAAAGCTTCGTCGCCGCCGGCATGTGCCTGACTACAATCGGCTGCTTCGTGCTTGTTCCCGTGCTGATGCTCATTATGAAGCTCATGGGAAATATTTAAAGTCTATTAAAATTCAACAAAAACAATGTATTTGAAAGGAAATATTATCGTTATGAAGGTCAGAACCAGATTCGCCCCATCCCCCACGGGCTTCATGCATGTCGGAAATCTGCGCACCGCGCTCTACGCGTGGCTCTGGGCAAAGAAGAACGACGGCGTATTCATGCTGCGTATAGAGGATACCGACCAAGCCCGCTTTGTAGAGGGAGCCGAGGAGATGGTCTATAAGACGCTCCGCACAGCGGGACTTGTATGGGACGAGGGTCCCGACATAGGCGGCGATTACGGCCCCTATGTTCAGTCGGAGCGCAAGGGCATGTACCTGCCCTATGCCAAGCAGCTTGTCGAAAGCGGTCACGCCTACTACTGCTTCTGCACCAAGGAGGAGCTGGACGAGCGCAGAGCCGAGGTCGAGGCGGCGGGCGGCACATTCAAATACGACAAGCATTGTCTGAACCTGCCCAAGGATGAGGTCGAAAGGCGCATAGCGGCGGGCGAGCCGTATGTAATAAGGCTGAATGTTCCCGTCGAGGGCAAAGCCGACTTTGACGACGCCATATTCGGTCATATCGAGGTGGACTGCGCCGAGCTGGACGACATGATACTCATTAAGGCGGACGGTATGCCCACATACAATTTCGCAAACGTCATAGACGATCACACAATGGGCATAACCCATGTGCTTCGCGGCATGGAGTACCTCTCCTCAACGCCCAAGTACAATCTTTTGTATGATGCGCTGGGCTGGGAGAAGCCCGTGTACGTCCATCTGACGACCATAATGCGCGACGCCACGCACAAGCTCTCCAAGAGGGACGGCGACGCGACATTCGAAGACCTTATAAATCTCGGCTATCTGCCGGAGGCGGTCATAAACTATCTTGCTCTCGTCGGTTGGAGTCCCGGAGATGAGCGCGAGTTCTTCACGCTGGACGAGCTTCGCCGGGCATTCTCGCTTGAGGGGCTTTCCAAATCGCCCGCTATATTCGACCACAACAAGCTACGCTGGATGAATGCCGAGTACATCCGCCGCATGGACGGCAGGGACTATTTTGCCCACGCGAAGCCATGGCTTGAGAAGGCGGGACTTGGCGAAATGGCGTCCGTACCCGCCAATGAGGATATATTCATAAGGATACTCCAACCCCGCACGGAAATATTCTCCGACATAGCCAATGTGGCGGACTTCCTCGCAAGGCTCGATGAGGATTACGACACAGAGCTTTTCACCAATAAGAAGTCCAAGACCAACGCCGAGGTTTCGAGGAATGTATTGGAAGCCGTCATACCCATGCTCGAAACGCTCCCCGATTGGACGGAGCAGACGCTCCATGACGCGCTCATCGGCTATGCCGAAGCCAACGGCATGAAGAACGGCACGCTCCTCTGGCCCGTCCGCATAGCCATGTCGGGACGCACCGTCACTCCCGGCGGCGCGATAGAGATAGCCGCCCTGCTCGGTCGTGAAGAGGCTTTGAGAAGGCTGAAGCTGGGACTTGAAAAGCTTAAATAAAAAGGAATAACCGCACCCATGCCGTCATAGTGATATACCATGATGACATGGGTTTTCGGAATAATGACCGCGGTCGGAATACTGGTATTCGTCCTGAACGGCGATGGTTCGGGGGCTTTGGCTGCTCTTGTTAAGGGCTGTGACGACGCCATTTCGCTTACGCTTGCTCTGGGCGGCTCATACATGCTGTGGTCGGGAATGATGAATATTGCGGACAGCGCGGGGCTTATAGCTAAACTTGCCAAGTTCATGCGCCGTCCGCTTTCGCTTTTGATGCCGGACGCAAAGGACGCCGCCGCTCCGGTAACTCTCAATCTTGCCGCCAATTTCTTCGGGCTGGGCAACGCCGCGACGCCCTTCGGGATAGAAGCCATGAAAAGGCTCGACAGAGGGGACGGCACGGCGTCCAACTCGATGGCGATGTTCATATGCCTGAACGCCTCCGCCATAGAGCTGCTTCCCACATCGGTTATAGCCATACGCACCGCCTGCGGCGCGGCCGATCCCTATGACATCGCCCTGCCCACATTCATTGCCTCGATAGCCTCCGCAATCGCGGCGGTCATAGTCTGCAAGGCTCTGGAAAGGCTTTTCAAATGAATGCCGCCAAGCTTGCCATACCCATACTCCTTGCCGCTCTCATCGTATACGCGCTCATCAAAAAGGTCAATGTATACAAGGCTTTTGTTTCGGGAGCCGCCGACGCCCTCCCGCAGCTTTTGAACGTGCTTCCCTGCCTTGCCGCCATGCTCGCCGCAATAGAGGTCATGCGCTCGTCGGGCGCGCTTTTGTATGCTGTGCGCCTGCTTTCGCCTGCCGCAAAATTCCTTGGGCTTCCCGACGAGCTGATACCGCTCATAGTCCTGAGACCCTTCTCAGGCAGCGCGTCCCTTGCCATGCTCAAGGATACCCTCGTCCTCCACGGAGCCGACAGCTTTATAGGCCGCGCCGCCTCCGTCATGGTCGGCTCCACCGAAACCGTTTTCTATACCGTCGCCGTCTATTTCGGTGCCGTCGGCGTCACCAAAACAAGACACGCCGTGCCTGCCGCGTTGATCGCGGGCATAGTCGGCACGGCGGTCGGGATAATGCTCGTTAAATAATGCTTGTGGGCTTTGACTAAACCCACGGTGATTAAACCAAGTAACCGCCCGCCCTTTTGAACGGAAAAGAATGTTGGACGGAGGAGTAAAGCCCCGCGACTGAAGGGTTGATTTCCCTTGCTTTGTTTTTTTGATTTACGAAGGTCGGTTGCGCTGCACGCTCCCGACCTTCCCTGCGCAAGGGAAGGTGGCTTTGAGGCAGTATGCAGAATGCCGAAAAGACGAAAGGGTCGCTTTCCCATATCTCACTTGAGTTTTTGAAGCTGCTTTCAACCCCTCAGTCATCCTCGCTTCGCTCGGCTGACAGCTCCCCTTGGCAATGGGAGCCAATGCACTTTGTCATTCTTGTTGTGTATAGAAATTGTGGACGTTGGGTTCTTTTGCTAAAATCGTCGCAAATCAGGCTTGAGAGCAACCAAGTAATATGCCTCCCCTGAGTCAGGGGAGGTGGCGCGGCGCGGTAAAGCCGC
>CADAGD010000058.1 GCA_902787375.1 uncultured Eubacteriales bacterium | reverse complement strand
GCCTTTGATGAACTTAAAATGATTATTCTTCTTCGTCCTCGTCCTTCTTGGCGTTCTCGATAATCTTCTGAGCGACGTTGGCGGGAACATCCTCATAGCGAACGAACTCGCTGCGGAAGGAGCCGCGACCCTGTGTCATGGAACGAAGGTCGGTAGCATACTTGAACATCTCGGAGAGGGGAGCCTCTGCGATAACCTCGGTGATACCGTCGGCAAGAGGATTGGAGCCGATAAGACGTCCGCGACGACGGCTTATATCGCCCATTATATCGCCCATGTAGTCAATGGGAATCTGGATGTCATAACGATAAATCGGCTCTATGAGAACGGGACTTGCCTTTACGCAGGCAGCCTTATAGGAAAGACGGGCTGCGGATTTGAAAGCAACTTCCTTGGAATCAACGGGATGATACTTTCCATCATAAAGGGTTGCCTTGACGCCGATCATGGGATAGCCGGCAAGAACGCCCTTCTTCATGGCTTCGACAAGACCCTTTTCAACAGCGGGGATGAACTGGTTGGGAACAACACCGCCGACTATAGCGTCTACAAACTCGAAATCACCCTCGGCAAGCGGCTCAAACTTGATCTGAACAACACCGAACTGACCTGCACCGCCGGACTGCTTCTTATGCTTACCTTCAGCGGAAGCGGTAGCGCGAATTGTCTCACGGTAGGGGATGCGAGGATCGGAGAGAGCAGCCTCTACCTTGAACTTGTTGCGAAGCTTTGCGCAGATAACGTCAATGTGCATTTCACCGAGACCGCAAACAAGAACGTCGCCTGTCTCAGCATTGCGCTCTATGCGCATTGTGGGGTCTTCCTCGGTAAGACGGTTAAGACCTGCGAAAACCTTATCCTCTTCACCGGACTTCTTGGCGGTGACGGCAAGACTGATGCAGGGCTGGGGGAAATCAATGGGAGCGAACTTGACGGGCTCGGAGGCATCGGTCAGAGTATCGCCGGTATTGGTGAACTGAAGCTTTGCCATGGCACCTATATCGCCCTCAACTATAGCGTCAACATTGATGAGCTTGGAGCCGCGCATCATATAAACGGTACCGCTCTTTTCGCTCTTTTCGGCGTTGGAGTTATAGGGAGAAACGTCGGCGGTAATGGAACCGCTGTAGACCTTCATAATGGAAATCTTACCGACAAAGGGATCGGCAACGGTCTTCATGACCTGTGCGGCAAGCTTACCGCCGAGCTTGACCTCGCAAGCTTCGCCTGTCTTGGCGTTTACAGCGGGACGAGCCTTGCACATAGCGGCGGTGGGCATGAGCTTAACTATGTTGTCCATGAGTGTGGTAACGCCGGTATTGACAGCGGCGGCACAGCAGGCAACGGGTGTGAGCATACCGGAGAGGATACCGATGTTGATACCCTTAACAAGCTCATCATGGGAAAGCTCCATTGTGTCGAGATATGTCATCATGAGCTCCTCGTCACACTCGGCTGCGGCTTCCATGAGGGATTCACGGAGGGACTCAGCGCGATCCTTGAGAGCGGCGGGGATGTCGGCATCCTTCTCGTTTTTGCCGTTGAACATCTTGGCAGTCATGTTGATGAGATCAACATAACCGACGAAAGCACCCTTCTCGACAATGGGAAGCTGAATCGGAACAACGGAGATGCCGAACTTTTCGTTGATGGATTCCATAGCCTTATCAAAGTTGGCGTTTTCCTTGTCCATCTGGTTGATGACGAGCATTCTGGGCATTTCAGCCTTCTTGCACATTGTCATCGCCTTTTCCGTACCTACGACGGGGCCGGAAACGGCACTGCAAAGTATAACAGCGGAATCAGCAAGAGCCATGGCTTCATAAACTTCGCCGTAGAAATCAAAGAAGCCGGGGGCGTCAATTACATTGATTTTGGAGTCCTTCCACTCTATGGGAGCAAGGGCGGTGCTTATGGAGATATGCCTTTTGGTTTCCTCAAGGTCATAGTCAGTTGTTGTTGTTCCGTCCTCGACCTTACCCATACGGTCGATAAGACCTGTGTTGAAAAGCATGGCTTCGGTAAGCGTTGTCTTGCCTTCGCCGCCATGACCAAGTACACAGACATTTCTTATGCTGTCAGCATTGTAATTCTTCATAATTCAATATGATCCCCCTAACGGTTAATATAATCGGTTTAAGCGTATAAACACACTATATAGCATAATAACATAATTGCGCTTCTGTGTAAACCCATTTTCAAAAAAAAGTGCATTTTTTGTGATATATTTTTTCAAATAATTCCCATATGCACACATAAAACAACGATGATGCGGTATGTTAAGGCAGCTTACGGCATCATAATGACACAACGAGTTTAATAAAAAAAGCTTCCAAAATAGTATTTTCATGGTATAATAACAAAAGCATACGTTAAAAGCACTGCCGATCTTATGGCGGCATTTCTGCTTTCGGCGTAAAAAACGGGAGGTCTTTTATGAATTTGAAATATAAGCGAGTATTGTTAAAGATGAGCGGAGAGGTTCTCGGCAGCGAGCATTCGCCTGTTGACAGTTCAAAAGTCGCAATGGCTGCCAAGCATATAAAATCGCTGTATGATGCCGGTGTACAGGTCGGCGTTGTATGCGGCGGCGGCAATATAATGCGCGGACGCGACGGAGGTTCCATGGACAGAAACCGTGCGGACGCCATAGGAATGCTCGCAACGGCTATAAACGCGATGAGTCTTGAACAGGGGCTGATTGATATAGGAGTTCCGGTCAGGGTGCTTTCGGCTGTTCAGATAGAGCTTTTCATGGATACATACTCTGCAAGGCTTGCCAATTCATCGCTCGATAACGGCGAGGTCGTCATATTCGCGTGCGGCTCCGGCTTACCGTTCTTCTCGACGGATACCGCGGCGGCTCTGCGCGCGGCGCAGATACATGCCGACGCCCTGCTTCTTGCCAAGAATATCGACGGGGTTTATTCCGCCGATCCCAAGAAGGATGCTTCAGCCGTCAAATATGATACCCTCAGCTATGACGAGGTCGTGTCCAAGCAGTTAAGGGCGACCGACCTTACAGCTATAACACTTTCCAAGGACGTCGAGCTTCCGATAATCGTATTCTCAATGGAGGATGATTCGGCGTTTGTACGCGCATGCATGGGGGAAAACGTCGGAACCGTTATTTCTTAATTTCGGTTTCCCGGTTTTCAACCGATTTTTGTCAACGCGAATAAGTATAAAAAGGCTTGAAATTTGCATTTGTGTTCGTATTTATACAAAAAAGAGAGTTGACAACCCGATGTATTTCTAATAAAATAAACTCGTATTAAACTCAAAGGAGGTATTGCCATGAGTGAAGTTATTGAAATCGCAAAGGATAAGATGAATAAGACCATAGGCGTATTAAAGCGTGATTTGGGAGGTTTGCGTGCAGGCCGTGCCAACCCTCAGCTTTTGGACCGCATATTCGTTGACTATTACGGAGCACCCACTCCTATCTCACAGATGGGCAACATCAGTTCTCCTGAGGCAAGGCTGCTTGTTATAAGCCTCTGGGACGCGAATCAGATACCTGCTGTCGAAAAGGCCATTCAGAAGTCAGACCTCGGCATCAATCCATCAAATGACGGAAAGCTCATTCGTCTGGTGTTCCCGGAGCTTACCGAGGAACGTCGCAAGGAGCTTGTTAAGACGATCAAGAAGAAAGCCGAGGAGGCTAAGGTCGCTATAAGGAGTATCCGCAGGGATGCCAACGAAAGCCTCAAGAAGCAGCGCAAGGACAACGAGATAACAGAGGATGACCAGAAGCAGCTTGAGGAAGACGCGCAGGAGATAACGGACGATTCCATCAAGGAAATTGAACGCATTGCCGCCGAAAAGGAAAAGGAGATAATGGAGTTTTGACGGACGTCCGCGGATTTGAGCTTGGGTATGCGATAAGCATACTCGAAGCCAATGGTTTTAATGTCGTGACCTGTGAGGTACGCTCTAAAAAGGGCGTACCTGACGGAGCGGATAAAAGAGTTATAAGGGTACGCTTGGATGAATCGGGTAAAACCGTATTCCTTGCGTACTCGATTTTTAAGACAAGTGTTTAACAAGGAGTAACTATGCGAATTTATGAACGCTATACGCAAAAGGAGCTTGACGGCTTTGGATTAAAAGGCAGTCTGCCTGAGCATGTCGGTATTATAATGGACGGCAACGGCAGATGGGCTACTAAGCGTCTTATGCCAAGACCTATGGGGCATAGAGCCGGCATGGAGGCATTGCATACTATAGTCCGGGAAGCACATTGTCTTGGAATAAAAGCCCTTACCGTATACGCTTTTTCTACCGAGAACTGGCAAAGACCCATGCAGGAGGTCAACGCGCTGTTCGGGCTGTTGACCGAATATTTCGAGAAGGAGATAAACGAGCTTGACGCGAACGGCGTCCGTATAGTGGTGCTTGGGGATCTTTCTCCCATGCCGGAAAAGGTCAGGAACGCTATGCAAAAGGCAATCGAGATAACGAAGGACAATACCGGTCTGAGCTTTTGCATTGCGCTCAACTATGGCGGAAGGAACGAGATAGTCCGTGCTGTCAGGAACATAGTGAAAGCCGGTTATAAAGCTGACAGCATTGACGATAAGCTCATATCCGAAAACCTATACACCGCAGGGCTCCCGGAGCTTGATCTTATTATAAGAACAGCCGGGGAGCAGCGTTTGTCGAATTTCCTTCTTTGGCAGGCGGCGTATGCGGAATTTGTATTCACGTCCACACTTTGGCCGGACTTCGATCCTTTCGAGCTTCGCAAGTGTATAATAGAGTTTATGAAGCGCACAAGACGCTTTGGAAAGGTCGTTGAGTGACATGAGTGAGCTTGGAATACGCAGCATTGTTGCTGTGGTGCTTATTGCTCTGTTGCTGCTTATAGTCTGGCTTGGAGGATGGTTTCAGGTAGCCTCACTTACGCTCATATCCGTGATTGCAGTATACGAGATGGTGCGGATGTTTAATAATAAAGGCTTCAGGATATGTTCCGTGCCGCTCTATACTATGGCAGGCTGCCAGTATGTCCTGCTGTATTTGTATCCGGCTTATTTGCCCCTGCTGTACCTTGCATGCTTTATCTATCTGATAGTTGACAGGATAATGTCAAAGAACAGGCAAACGGAGGAAACCGTCTATACCCTGTTTGCGATGATTTATCCCTTGGCATTGCTTCTTTGCTTCGGTCTTATGGGATTTGAGCGCACCGACAACTCACGAGCTGCGCTGCTGATGGTTTTCGCTGCCCCCTGTATGGCGGACAATAACGCATACCTTTTCGGAAGAAAGTTCGGAAAGCATAAGCTGTGTCCCGCAATAAGCCCCAAAAAAACGGTTGAGGGCTATATTGCCGGGCTGGCAGGAGGCCCGATAGGAGGCTTGCTTGTATACTTCCTGCAAGGTTTTTTGGGCTTGAATGTTCATTGGGGATGGCTCGTCGGGCTTGGCTTCATGGGCGGAATAATAGGTCAGTTTGGAGATTTGTTTGCGTCAACATTGAAGCGTTGGGCAGGAATAAAGGATTTTGGGACTCTGCTTCCCAAGCATGGAGGAGTCATTGACAGGCTTGACAGCGCGATGCTGTTCGCACCTGTCGTTGTTGTGGTATTCCGTTATTTTATTGATTGATGATGAAAAAACAAATTGCGGTTTTCGGTTCCACCGGTTCAATAGGAAAACAAACATTATCCGTATGTCAGGCGCATAGGGATTTGTTTGCTACAAAGGCACTTGTTTTCGGAAGCAATGTTGAGCTTGGGGCAGCTCAGATACGCGAGTTTGACCCTGAGATAATAGGGGTTTTCGACATAGAAAGCGCGGGAACGATAGCGGAAATGTTCCCTGAAAAGACGGTGCTTGCGGGCAGCGATGTCTGGAGCATAGCGGCTTTTGACAGCATAGATTCGGTTGTAAACGGAGTAAGCGGTTTTGACGGTGTATTTCCGCTTATAAACGCACTCAGGGCGGGAAAGGAAGTGGCTCTTGCCAACAAGGAGAGCGTAGTGTGTGCCGGTGGGCTTGTGCACAAGGCGCAGGAAGAAGGCGGGGGAGTTATACTTCCCGTTGACAGCGAACAGAGTGCTATTTTTCAATGCCTTGCCGCAGGCAGAAAAGCCGACGTCAGCTCCATAATTCTGACTGCGTCGGGAGGAGCTTTTCGTGATTTTTCGATGGACGAGCTTGCCAACGTCACTCCTGAGATGGCTATGAAGCATCCCACATGGAGCATGGGCAAAAAGATCACCATTGATTCGGCAACCCTCTTCAATAAGGGACTTGAGATAATGGAGGCTGCGTTTCTGTTTAACATGGACGCCGATCATATAAAGGTTTTGATTCATCCGCAATCCGTGGTTCATTCAATGGTGGAATTCGAGGACAGTTCCGTAATTGCACAGCTCAGCGTGCCGGACATGAGGCTTGCTATACAGTATGCGCTGACGTTCCCCGAAAGGATTGAAAGCCCTGCCGCGCGTTTAAAGCTTTCGGAGTATGCGGGGCTTACGTTCCGTGGGCCGGATACAAAAAGGTTCCCCGCGCTTGATATGGCTTATGAGGCTCTCAGAGCGGGCTTGTCCATGCCCGTTGCGTATAATTCGGGAAATGAGGTCGCCGTTAAGCGTTTTACAGAGGGCGACATAAAATTCACGGAAATACCCGACTGCGTGTGCTATACAATGAATAATATCGAAAAAATCCAGATAAACTCAATGGATGAGCTTTTATACTGTGATGCGCAGGCAAGAAGACTGGCATCCGAATACGTTGTAAAGAGGTAAATAAATGAGTGGCGTTCTATATTTCATAGTAGCTGTGCTTGTTCTTGCCGTGATGATTTTCATACATGAGCTTGGGCATTTTTCCGCAGGCAGATTGCTTGGATTTAAAATTCTCGATTTTTCAATCGGATTCGGGCCTGCGCTGTTCCAGTTCAAAAAAAAGAATATCAATTATGCGCTGAGAGCGATCCCGCTGGGCGGAGCCTGTCGCTTCTATGGCGAGGAGGATGATCCCAAGGAGCTTAAAGGTGATGACGGGGCAGTTCCGTTTAACGCTCAGAAACCATGGAAACGGCTTATCGTCATATTTGCCGGCCCGTTTATGAACTTTCTGTTGGCGTATCTGCTTGCGGTCGTCATGATGGCCTGTTACGGAAATCAGAAAGCGGTCGCGTACGAAAACGGTGACGACGCCGTAGTAATAACCGATTTTGCCGGTAGCAGCCGTGCGGAGCTTTCAGGCGTAATGGAGAATGATATAATAATCGCCGTAAACGGCAGCGACATATCGGGTGAGCCTCATTCCTTTGAGGAGAAAACCGATATTATTTCCGAGGAAATAGCCAATGCTCCTGCTGAGGGACTTAACATGAAGGTTCTGCGCGACGGTGAAATAAAGGAAATATTCATATCGGATATTTACAACGCGGAGCAGGAAAAGAATGTTCTTGGCATAACAATGGGAATGATGGCGGAATTTGTCCCGGAGGGCTTTTTCAGCGCACTTGGGAGCGGCTTTGATTTCCTCGTCAGGATAGTCCGAATGACATTTGAAGCACTTGCTAACGGATTCAGGAACGGCTTTAATCAGGGTGAGGTTTCGGGTATTGTGGGAACCGTTGCCATAACGATGAAGATGGCTTCCATGGGCTTATACCATGTCCTTCTTGTGATGGTTATTATCTCAATGAGCCTCGGTATAATGAATCTCCTGCCCATACTGCCGCTTGACGGAGGACATCTGTTGTTTGACTTTATCGAGCTTGTTTTCCGCAAGCCTGTTCCGCGCAAGATACAGAACGCGCTGAGCCTTGTGGGTTTTGGGCTGCTTATGATGCTCATGGTCTATGCGACAGTCAGCGACATAAGGGGACTTTTTAACGGAATGTTTGACTTTTAATTCTGGTGAATAATATGAATACAAGGCAGTTTAAAATAGGAAATGTTAAAATAGGCGGAGGAAGTCCTGTTACCATCCAGTCCATGACAAATACGGACACAAGGGACGGTGTGGCTACGTCAAATCAGATACTCGCGCTTGAGAAAGCCGGATGCCAGATAGTAAGGTTCTCCGTCTATGATGAGGATTGCGCCAAGGCTATACCGCTTATAAAATCAAGAACGCATATACCGCTTGTCGCTGATATTCACTTTGATTACAGACTTGCTGTCGCCGCTATTGAGAACGGTATAGATAAGGTCAGAATAAACCCCGGAAATATCGGTTCCGAGGCGAAGGTGAGGGAGCTTGTCGCCGTCGCAAAGGCGAATAGTATCCCAATCCGAATTGGCGTAAACGGCGGTTCACTTGAGAAGGAAATACTTCGCAGGTATGGTGTTACCGCAGAGGGCATGGTAGAGAGTGCGCTTTCACATGTAGCTATATTGGAAAAATGCGGATTTGAGGATATAGTGCTGTCACTCAAAGCATCAACTGTAAAAAAGACGATAGACGCATATAGAATGATCAGCGAAAGGACGCCATATCCCCTGCATGTGGGAGTTACCGAAGCGGGAATGGGCGAATCGGCAGTCGTCAAATCCGCCATTGGCATAGGTGCGCTTTTGGTTGACGGTATAGGCGATACCATAAGGGTGTCGCTTACGGGCGATCCCGTAAACGAGGTGTATGCAGCGAAGCAAATACTCAGGTCAGTTGGCATACTGTCAGCAGGAGTCGAGGTTGTGAGCTGTCCGACTTGTGGAAGAACAAGGGTGGAGCTTGCATCCATTGTGGAAAGGATAACAAACGCTCTGCCCGAAACGGAAAAATCAATGCGCATTGCGGTTATGGGATGCGCGGTAAACGGGCCGGGTGAAGCTCGTGAAGCGGATATGGGCATTGCGTTCGGGAGCAGCAACGCAGTTGTCTTTAAGAAGGGCGAAATATGCTATTCGGACAAGCTGCCCAATGTCATTGACAGATTCATAGAGGATGTTAGAAAGGAACTTCAATGAGCGGACAGGAGTATTTGAATCTCGGCGAGCGGCTTCAAAAGAATGCC
>CADAGD010000057.1 GCA_902787375.1 uncultured Eubacteriales bacterium | reverse complement strand
GACTCAGGGGAGGCAGATTACTTGACTGCTCTCATGCCTGATTTGCGACGATTTGAAGCAAAAGAACCCAACATCCACAGTTCTAATATACAACAAGAACGACAAAGCACATTGGCTCCCATTGCCAAGGGGAGCTGTCAGCCGAGCGAAGCGAGGATGACTGAGGGGTTAAAAGCAACTCAAAAACTCAAGCGAGATAAGGGAAGCAACCCCTCTGTCTTGTCGGGCAAAAGCCCTCCGTGCCGTCTGCCTTTACGCAGGGAACGGCGTTTTATTCTTTTTTATCCGTCAGGGGTTTTCTTAGCCCGTTCACGGCATATGAAGCTGCAACGCCTCCTATTATAAAGCCGCAGACGGCAAACAGGCGCAGCTCGCCGCCGTTGGCATGGAGGAGCGTGAGCATGAATACTGCCGCAATAGCGGCGGCTGACAGCAGGTCGAGCAGAAAGAACAGTATGAGCAGAAGCGGATTCGCTCTTCTGCCTTTAAGGGTTCTTATATAGGCTTTTCTCGGCAGGCGCAGCAGCGACGAGGCAAGCCCTGCGATTATGCCGCCCCAAATACAGCAAAGCAGTATGGGAATCTCGGAAAGGGAATTGCGCATCAGCGGAACATCCGTGACAGGAGCGAACCACGCTTCACGGGAGCTTCCTCCTCATAAACGATTGCGGATATCTCTCCTTCGATTATGACCTGTCCGTCGTCAAGATCGAGCTTCGTTATATGCAGCCCCATGCCCTCGACGCTCATACCTCCCGCTTCGGTCTGGAGCATCACCTCATGCTCGTTGAAGCAGCCGACGTCCGTCACGCCTGTCACGCTCAATAATCGGCGGTTGTCCATGTGAATGCAATGGGAGCGCATCCGTATGCTCATGTTTTCGTTCCTCAGCTCGTTCATATCTCACATCGCCCTTGCCGCGCAAGAGCCTCCTTTCCATTCATTAATGCACCTTTGACTCCGATATTTAATGATATTCATTAATGCTCCGCTTATGACAATATACGCCCGCGGCACGGCTTGCGCGAACAAATCCAGATCGGATGGATGATGGCAGGCTCGGAGGTGTTTTGTCCGGCGTTTGGCATTATTAAACTGCTATCCTTGCGGATTCTTTTTTTATGATATAATACAAAGCATGACGAAAATATCATATGGAGGAAGAATAAATGGAACGGATTCACGCAAAAACCGCAGAGGGCAGGAAACGAGCCCTGCTCATCGCATTCATAGTCCTGATATCGGCGGCAGCGGTCGCACTCCTGATAGTGGGCGGCACGGCTTTATTCACCGTTGTAAATCAGAACGGCGTCAATGCCCTTGTTGACAGGATGGAGCAGGAGGGCCCCTTTGCCGCGGAAGCCTCCGTATGGGCGGCGGAAGGAAATACCGCCTTTCTCGTGGGGACGGAAAGAACTACCGATTCATCGCGCATAAGCGACGTTACGGCATACTTCAATATCGGCGGTGAATGGAAGTCATTTGAAATGCGCACCTGTCCCGGACGCAGAGCGTTGGCTTTCCTTCACTCGGATAATGAGGAGGATGTATCCGACTTTGAGTGCGCATATGATTTAAAGGAGGGAAAGCTCACAATGACCGACTTCAAGCTTCTCCAAGGCCGTGAGCTTCCCTCCGAGGATGGCTTCGTATTCACACGCGTTGGCAGCGCGGATGAGGCGGAAAAGCTTCTGCCGGAGGATATGGGCAGGTAATGACATGGCGTAAGCACGGCGAAAACCGTGCTTTTTTTACGCTTTTTCCTCTTGACAAGAGGTAAGGAATATTATAAAATTGATGTGCGCAGTCGGATGATGCTGCGTTAACATTTTCAGTTTTTGTATTTATTTTTTATTTTGCGGAAAAGCTGTTTTTGTTTTGCAGTGAATTTACCTGCTAATGCCGGATCGTTGGTAAAAAAGGGATAAAAAGCACAGCAAGTCCATATAATTAAATATGCTATCCGATCGAAAATGGGAGATTATTTATGACGAGAGAGATGCTTCTTGAGAAAAGTCTTGAGGATTTGAGAGCGATTGCAAGAGCACAGGGATTGAAAGCAATTACCAAATATCGCAAAGCGGAGCTTGTTGACCTCATAATGGGACAGGGCGAGGGCTCCGAAAATGGAACCGAACAAAGCGAAACGGAAAAAAAGAATAAAAATGCCGCGCAGAGGTCTTCGGCACAGAACCGGAAGGCTTCGGTTATCATGCCTGCGGAAAACGACGGGTACGAAGCTACGGCTTTACCGGGCGAAGCTTTGCAGGATAGAGCCGATGTTCGGGAGCAGGCGAGCATTGATAAGGAGCTTGCGGCGGCGGTGGATTATTCTCCGCGCCGCAGGGGAAGACCCCGAAAGGCGATAAACGATCCTACGCCCGCAAACGACGGCGATACGGCGGATGAGCCGAATGCCGACGCTCCAGTGCCTGAGAATCAGGAGCTTGCCGTTCCCCTTATGCCGAGACAGGAGAGGTATGAGGGCGACAGGCGCGCACAGCAGTACAAGGGCTATCAGAGGAACGACGCGCCAAATAGCAATTTCGGCAGGCAGAATCAGGATTACAGACAGAATAGCAGATACGACCGCGGTTTCAATAATCAGCAGCAGAGCGGCTTTAACAGCCGTCAGAATCAGGTACAGAACAGATATAATCAAAACCGCTATTACAACGACAGGAATGATTATCAGAACAATAGAAACGATTTCCAGAGGGGCTACCAGCCGCAGGGCTATCAGAGCGATATGAGGCAGTATCCGCCCATGGATTATCAGCAGGACTATCAGCCCCCCATGTACGGCTATGGTCAGGATGGGGAGCAGATGGGCTATCCGCAGCGTCAGGGTTATTATAACGCCGAGTACGGAACGAGCAACCCCGCGGTTCCGGAAATGCTTGAGGCGGGCGACTGCGGCGATGCCGAGGGCATACTTGAGGTGGTATCCGAGGGATACGGGTTTTTAAGATGCGAGAATTATCTGCCCGGCTCCAAGGACGTCTATATATCGAATGCCCAGATAAGAAGGTTCCGCCTCAAGACGGGCGATAAGGTCACGGGAAAGACAAGACCTTCCCGCGAGACCGACAAGTTCCCCGCGCTTTTATACATCACCGAGGTCAACGGCTGTCAGCCTGAGAGCATAATAAACCGAAAGCCCTTCGAGGAGCTTATACCCATATTCCCCAATGAAAGGCTCACGCTGGAGAGCAAGGACGCCAAGGCGGGCGAAAGACTCGCTATAAGACTTATCGACCTTATGAGCCCCATTGGAAAGGGCCAGAGGGGACTTATTGTCAGTCAGCCCAAGGCGGGCAAAACGACGCTGCTCAAGAATATAGCCAACGGCATCTCCAAGAATTATCCGGATATAACGCTCATAGTTCTTCTCATCGACGAGCGTCCTGAGGAAGTAACGGATATGCAGAGGAGCATCGAGGGAGAGGTCGTGTTCTCCACATTCGACGAGCTTCCCGAAAGGCATACAAGGGTCGCGGAGATGGTCATGGAAAGGTCGATGAGGCTCGTTGAGCAGGGCAAGGACGTCGTGGTGCTTATGGACTCGATAACGAGGCTTGCCCGCGCCTACAACCTTACGATAACCCCGACAGGCAGGACGCTTTCGGGAGGTATGGATCCGGGCGCGCTCTATAAGCCCAAGAGGTTCTTCGGAGCCGCGAGAAATATCGAAAACGGCGGCTCGCTCACCGTCATAGCAACAGCCCTCGTCGAAACCGGCTCGCGCATGGACGATATGGTCTATGAGGAGTTCAAGGGTACGGGCAATATGGAGATACACCTTGACCGCAAGCTTTCGGAAAAGAGGATTTTTCCCGCCGTCGATATATATAAGTCCGGCACAAGGCGCGACGAGCTGCTGCTCTCAAAGGAAGAGGCGGAGTGCGCTACCACGATACGCAGAATGCTTTCAATGGGCAACGCCGCCGACGTCACCGAGCAGGTGATAGAGATGCTCGGCAAGACCGAGACCAATGAGGAGCTGCTTGCCGAGGTCAAACGCATGACTACGGCGTATGAGGGCAAGGGCTATGTCGCGGGGAAGTCATTCGCAAAGCACTATTGACAATGTAATATACGCTTGAAATCAATTAAAAAACGGAGGTCAAAGCCATGCCTTATTCGGGACGTATGCAGCAGAACCACTATTACAGCGTATTCTTCGCTCCGAGGGGACGCGACAGGATATACGACCTTGGCATACAGATAGCGCAGATGTACCTCTCGCCGTATGACAAGCTCATAGGCATAATAGGCGAGGCGGGTTCGGGAAAGAGTATGCTCATAAAGGGCATGTTTCCGGGACTTGAGCTGACCAATGACGATAACGGAGTCAATATGCGCCCGCTTCCGATAATGGATCAGAGCTATGACGGCTTCTTTACGGCGCATACATACCATCTCGATATCCGATTTGAGGCGGCGTTTACCCAGTTGGGCGAGCTTGCCGACGCCATACTTCGCGCTGTAAAGAACGGCAAGCGCGTAATAGTGGAGCATTTCGACCTCATATACCCCATACTCGGAATCAATGCGAATCTGCTGATAGGCGTTGGCGAGGAGGTCATAATCACAAGACCGACCATATTCGGGCCGCTTCCCTCCGAGCTTCACGAGAAGGTGGCAAAGTCGGTCAACTATCGCCGCATGACGCACACCGCCGAGGATCTGTGCGAGATATTCATGCCGGAGGAGGAGTACAGACGCTGCCGTCACAGGGATATAAAGCACGGTTTTCTGCTCGCCTTCGATGGCAAAGAGCCGAATATAGACCTCTATGAGCTTGAAAGGAAGGTCAATGACGCCATTGCCGCCGATCTTGAAATATCCTATGTCGATGAGGAGCATGTCAAAATAGGCGATAGGGTGCATCCCTGTACCGGCCCCAGAACCCATGTTCCAAGCACCGGGCATATAGAGGGCTTCCGCCTGCTCCACCGCGTCGTGTTTGACCCCATCGAGCAATGCTATCTCGTAGCCGGACGTGTCGGCCCCGGAGCCGGCGGCGAAAGCATCGAAGACGTCAATGATATTACTCTGGAATGAACATGCCGATATAAAACGAACGCTCCACGCTTGCGGTCGGGGCGTTTTTTTCGTGGTTTTTCAATAAAAACCTTGTTTTTTTCCCCGATTGATGGTACAATGTATCGCAAAATCCATACCGAAACGAGAGGTATTTATGAAAAAAACCGCCGCTGTTATCCTTCTGGCGTGTTCGGTCGTGACGTTGTTCGCCTCGTGCAGGAGCGAGGGGAACGCCGACGCGGAGCCGTCCGAGGTGATAGACATCGACATCGCCGATCCAACCGAGATAGTCTGCATAGATAATCCGAGCAGTATTCGCATAAACGAGCTTATGGCGGACAATTCCGACTTTGTCATGGGCTGTGCCGACGATTGGGTTGAGCTTTATAATGATGATGAAAACGACGTGAGCCTTGCCTCTTACAGTCTTGCGAAGATGGGCAATGGCAGCGTGTTTAAGCTGGATGAATACACAATTCCCGCAAAGGGATATGTCGTGATAAGGCTTGATGAGGAAGCCCCCTTCAGACTTGCGAAGGAGGGCGACAGCGTTGCGCTCAAATTCGGGGATGAGATAATCGACGAGCTGAGCTTTGACGCCGAGATAGGCAGGTCTTCGTATTCACATGACGGCGTTTGCGAGCATCCCACGCCGGGCTTTTCAAACGACGAGGCGGGTTACAGCGCGTATATTGATACGGTGGAGCTTCCGGGGCTGCGCATAAACGAGGTCGTATCCTCCAACAGCCGCTACATTCCCGATGATAATGAATACTATGATTTCGTTGAGATATTCAACGGCTCCGAGGAGGCGGCAGACCTTTCGGAGTACTGCCTTTCCGATAAGCGGAGCGAGCTTGGAAGATACAGCTTCCCAAGCGTTTCGCTCCTGCCCGGAGAGTATTTTGTGGTTTACTGCTCCGGCAAGGAGGATGGTGAAAATCACGCGCCCTTCAAGATAAGCTCGTCGGGCGAAGCGGTTTATCTTAGCAGGGGCGGCGTCATTGTTGACAGCGTGTACGTCCCCTCCGACCTGCCAAAGGATGAAAGCTATGGCAGGATGGGCAAATCGTTTGTTTACATGAGCGAAGTAACGCCTGCCGCGCCGAATTCCGACGGCGTTGCGCGGATAGTTGACGCGCCCCTGGCGAGCGTCCCAACGGGCGCGTATGACGAGGCTTTCAGCGTCGAGCTTTCGGGCAGCGGCGAGATACATTATACGCTTGACGGTACTGTTCCGACGCAGGAGTCCCCCACATACACCGAGCCGATACAGGTGGACGGCATAGTTTCGATACGCGCCGTCTGCGTCGATGAGGGCAGGAGGGGTGTGGAAGCCTCATATTTCTATACGGTCGGCATCAAGCATGTCTACCCCGTCGTGAATGTTGCGATAAAGAAGGAATACCTGACCGGCGATGAGGGCGTACTCAACAATATTGAGCCTGAATATGAGCATGAATGCTTCGTCACGATGATGGGCGACGGCGTTGAATGCTTCTGTGCGCCGTGCGGGTTCAAGCTCCACGGCAATGACAGCAAGAAGGTCGAAAAGCAGAATTTCCAGTTGAGGTTCCGTTCGGCATACGGCATGAGCAAGCTCGAATACAAGGTATTCGATAACCGCGACATAACCACGTTCAATTCGCTCCTGCTCAAGGGCGGCAGCGAGGATTACCTCTACTGCGGTTTCAGGGATGAGCTTGCCACGTCCCTCGTTGACGGCACGACCAACCTCAGCGTTCAGGCGTATCGTCCCGTGATACTCTATCTCAACGGCGAGTATCACGGCTTCTACTGGCTCAGGGAGCGGTTCGACAGCGAATACTGCGCTCAAAGGCTCGGCGTTTCGGAGGATTCCATAAACATAGTCAAGGAGTACGGGAATTTCGTCGCCGAGGGCTCCAATGAAAAGCTCACCGAGCTTATTGAATTCTGCAAGACCAACGACCTGACCGTGCGGGAGAACTATGAGCATGTTTTGAACTGCATAGATTATGTTGGCATAATGGATTGGTATATCTGCCGCTCATACATGGGCGACGTTGACCTTGCCAACATCAGGTTCTATTCATCCGATGAGGACGACGGCAAATGGCATTGGTGCTACTATGACCTCGATTGGGCGTTCTGGAATAACTACGAAGACCCCATAGGCAAGACAGTTCGTGACGACGGCAATCATGCCATAATACTGGCTCTGCTCAAGAACCCGGAGTTTAAGCAGATGTTCCTCGACCGTTATGCCGAGCTCATGGGCTCCGTACTCAATGAGGAGCATATCTTGGCGAAGATAGATGAGTTTGCCGAAATAATGCGCCCTGAGATGGAAGCCGATCGCGCCAAGTACAACCTTACCGTCAGCGGTTGGGAGAGCGAGATCGAAAGGCTCAAGGACTATTTCAGAAACGGCAGCAGGGATAAGACCGTGCTGAATGGCATTCGCCAATACTTCAACCTCTCGGATGATGAGATGATGAACTGCTTCGGAAGAACGGCGTGACAGTATGATCAACCCAAGCCGAGAGCAGCTTGATCCGGCAGCGTAGATGAACCGCGGATCGACAGCTTCGTTGCATTATTAAAATGAGCAGCATCTATCCTGCACTCTGTTTACCATATCAAAAAATTTATTGTTATTCAATAAAAAATTATTGACAACCCCCTTTTCGCGTGTTATAATGCACTCAACAACGGAAGGGGGTTTTATATGTCACAAAAACCGCTTTCAATCCAAGAAAGATAATAGCATTGCAATTTGAAGGAGGAGAGATATGAGTAGCGTGAATAAAAGGAATTTAATATTTGTGCCGATTCTGTTTGTCGTATGTGTTGTTTTCTTTATTTTGGTTTGCGTGTTTTTTCACGCTGCTGCCGAGTCGATGGAGTCTGCGAATAATATTAAGGCGTTTGCCGATCTCGATGTATATTGCACAAAGGACGCTACCGATGATGACAAGCTTGCCGAGCTTTTTGGCAATTCGGAGGACGCCGTTGTGCGATGCAAGTCATTCTTTGCTGCATTGGATGCGTCGGATACTAAATATTACACCGAGTATGGATATGAAATGCCTATCAGTAATAATGGGGCTGCTGTCAGCGAGTTAAATGTCAGCGATGGCTTTTTTGATGCTCTTGGAGTAACCGCATACGAGGGCAGACTGTTTACTAAGGAGGAATACGAAAGCTTATCGGATGAGCTGCCCGTTGTGATCGGATATGAGCTTCGTGATAAATATGAAATCGGTCAGGTGTACCCGTTTGATGTTTCGTCTATGGAAACTAAGTTCGCAGGGCGAATAGTAGGTGTGCTGAAGAAGAATTCATCATACTGTAGGCTGTCTGCCCCTATGCTTTCGATTTCAATGGATAATTCATATATTCTCCCGCTCGGAGCTGCACGTTTTTCCGTTTCTCAAGAGGTTGCGGATTTCGATATGGCATTATCGCACATGGTATACTTCCTGCACGATGATTCGGAGATTGAACATCTCAATTCGTTGATTGATCAAATGGATACCTTTACGCTTCACATAAACAGCGTAAAAGACGATTATGATGCGACGGTCAATGATTCGTTGAAAATGTATATTGTTATGGGCTCGATTCTCGTTGTGCTGTTGTCCGTCATACTGATACTTGCTTGCATTTCTTTCAGGAGAATATAAACATAGGGTACGGTTTGTGCGAATAAACCGTACCTTGCGTTTAGAGTTATGAGTTCGCCTGCGGCGAAAGCTAGGATAGGCACGCCGAACAGCGTCGGCGTTAACTTAAACTTGGCGTAGCGCATCAGACCGCCGACAAACCCCAAATGCGCCGGAAATACCTGCCTTCCCCTGTGAGGGGAAGGGGGACCGCCGCCCCGGCGGTGGTGGATGAGGTGGCAAAAAAATTTGATAGTGCCATTGTTTCCACCTCATCAGTCAGACTTCGTCTGACAGCTTCCCCTCAAAGGGGAAGCCAAGAAAAGCAGACTTTGTCCGTAGTCTGAGCATTATTGTTTTAATAATGCCTCCAACAAAGAGCAAAGCTGCTGAGAAAACGACGGTAATAAAAACATCGGGTACAAATGCTCTTGCTACCCAAAGCGGCGTTTGAAAGAAAGCAGGAACAATAAGCAAAATGAATATCGGAAATATAAAATGATAAATTACAATGGAAATTACCTTGCGGACGTTTTTGTCCTTCTTGAGTGATTTTCGATAGCGTGGTAAGAAAAAAAGCGGAAGAACGGCAACAGCGAAAACCGCGAGCATAATTAGGTCAATACGCAAATGGTTTAACAGAAATGCGTTATCCGCTATTTCATTTGGACTCTCACCTAAGAGCATCAGTATTACGCCCCAGCCCAAGCTATCCATCATTTCATTTGTCACAAAGTAATCATTGACGTTAGCTGTGACTGCGACGCCGATTCCGCTTTCGGGAAGTATGAATACACAAGAAGTACCCGTTTCCACCAGACCGCTGTGACGTAATATCGGCTCAGAAAACGGCTCCTTGACCGTTGCCCAGCCGTATCCGTACCAGAACGGAACGTCATCCTCTACATAAACGGTATCGCCGTAAAACATTTTGTCAATACTTTGCTTTGAGATAATATTTTCTCCATCGTTCAGGTACATTTGCAGATACCGTCCAAGGTCGTTGGTCGAGGAAGAAAGATACCCTGCGGGAGCCGTAATCCAAGCATTTTCTGACGTGGGGTACTTGTGACTGCGTTTCAGATGAAAACCCCAATAGTCAGTATAACCGTCAATCAAGCCGTTGTTTATGCTTTCGGTTTGTGTGGCGGCAGTATGTGAAAGGTCAAGCGGTTCAAAAACATTTTTCGTTACATATTCCTCATAAGACAAGCCGCTGACTTTCTCAATGATTTTACCGAGCAAGGAGTAATTCACGTTGGCATAGTAATGCGCCCTCTGTTTATTGATGATGTGATAGTTTTCAAGCGTTTGGTGTTCGCCAAGTCCGCCCGTATGATTGAGTAACTGACTGACCGTGATTTTATCTCCGTCCGAAGCATTTGGCAAATAAGCCGAGATTTTCTCGCCTAAATCTATTTTTCCTTGCTCAACAAGCTGCATCACACAGACTGCCGTAAAGGATTTGCTGACAGAGCCAAGAACGAACGGTGTATCACAGTTGTCACATTCCCCATAACACCCCGAAAACAACACATTATCCCTATCCACAATAGTAACAGAAAGTGCCGGAATATGAGCGTTTTTAACACAGGTCTGTAGATATTCGTTAAGCGTATCATATTTTGTTTGGTTTGTTGCGGCATTTGCCGATAACGAAGTACATATTACCATGGACAAAACAACAGCCGCAATCATAACGGTGCTTAAAAGCTTTCTTTTCACAGCCTTCGCCCCCCAATTATCAAACAAAATTGTGTACCTTTAATTGTTAAATCAATTAAAGGGTGCTTTCTCGCTTATGAGCTTAGAGTTATGATTGCGCTGTGCGCAAGTTAGGATAGGCACGACAAACCCCAAATGCGCCGGAAATACCTGCCTTCCCCTGTGAGGGGAAGGGGGACCGCCGCCTCAGCGGTGGTGGATGAGGTGGCAAAAAGCTCAATA
>CADAGD010000056.1 GCA_902787375.1 uncultured Eubacteriales bacterium | reverse complement strand
AATTGACCGTATTTTAGTGCGGTATTGTCCATAAACGGAAATTCACTATGGAGCCGTTCGTATAAGGTTTCATCCTTGGGAAGCAGATGCGCCTTGCTGTATTGTTCATAGTAACTGCCTGAAATAATCTCTTTTCCGTCCAGAAGGATAGCGGCGCGCCCCTCGCGGTCATGGCTCTCCCTGTATGTAGTAGCGAAGTAACGAATCCTGCCCTTTAGGGAATCGGCAAGATATTCGTTCTCAAGCTTTGCTCTGATCTTCGACCAAGTATGCACTAAAACACCTCCGAGTATTATTCACGTTCAGTTTACCATATCGGCATCGGGATTTCAACATGGATGTGAAAAAGCATACGTTTTGTTGTTATGGGAATCGAAGGGAAGCCGCGTCCGTCCCATGGGCGAAACACGGCTTCCCGTATTTTTATTATTTATCGAAGCTTAACGTGGCGATTTAATGTGCGTTTAGTTCTTCCTTCCCTTTTTCCGCGCTGCTGCCGCGATAACAATGATTATCACGATAGCGAGGATTATGGCTATCCAGATAAAGATGCAAATACCGAGCGGTCTGGAGCAGAAGTGGCAGAGTCCGCATTTATCCGAAGCGGAGTTATTATCCGCGGGGACGGGCGCGGAGGTCGCGCCGGGGTTGCCGCCGATGGATATGTCGTCGGTTCCGAAGGAGATGATATTGGAATAATCGGAGAGAATATCCTCCTGTTCGGGCTGACTGCATCTGTAACGGCAGCGCAGTTCAATGACGGTATCCTTGGATATTGTCGGGCGTTGATCGTTTACGAGGTGCAGGAGGGCGCATTCCATCTCGCCTCCCTTGACCGTATTGGTGGTATTGCCCATCAAAGTCCATTCGGAATCGCCCTTGACGCGGGCTTCGGTCTCGATGTATATGCCGCCTCCCATGGACGCCGCGAGAGCCGCGTTCGCCGCAAGCTCATCGGGAACGGTGAGGGTGAAGGCGACGACGGGATTGTCGTTGAATTCCTCGTCAGTCATGCGCAGACCGGATATGACGGGCGCGGCAATATCCGAAAGAGGCTTGACCTCGGCGGCATCCTTGCCGACAGCGGCGATATTCGACCAATCGGAGTAATAATGCCTGAATACCTGTCCGTCGTCGGTATCCTTGCTCGTCGAAACGACAAAGCGGGCGCGTAAATACATCGTATGCTCGGCATAGTCGATAAACAGAGCGTCGTCGTGATAGGAGTATTGCTCGGCTTTCAACTGATCCTTTAAGCCGGGGGTATGGGTTTCGGGATTGCCGTTGAGGTCGTCCTCGCTGACGCCGCGTGTTATCCAGTATTCACTGATGATCTCGGTCGCGTTGTTTATACCCATATCGACGCCGTCCCATGCTCCGACGCGGATATTGAAATCCTCGTCATAGCCAAAGCCGCCGTACTGATCATCATGGGCGTCCCAGTATTTGTTGTAGTGCCAGCCGGAAACGCTGTCGTTTACATCGTCGAGAGCCCAGTCGATCTGTGCGGTCATCGAGATTTCGTCGAAATCATATGAGGAGAAAAACTCCTCGGCATTGTTGTTGGTTAAAGCGTTCTCCAAATTCTGGAAAAAAGTCGTCATCTCGACGGACAGACTAAGCGAAAGCGCGGTGGTTGTGGGTGAATCGTTTCCATTAAGCCAATTCGCGTATACATTCGCCGGCGCGACAAGCTCAAACGGCAGCTCTTCGCCCTCGGCAAATACAGCCGCGCAGGGGAGCGCAAGCAGCAGCGCGAGCATGACAGCAAAAAATCTCTTCATGGTAAAACCTCCTGTGCAAAGATTAAGACGTGGGAAGTATAAAGCATTCTGTCCCTTGCAAACTTTATCATATATGATTTTATTTGTCAAGCCGAATTGCTTTGTTTAAATCCAAAACACACTCACCCGCTGTTGACTTTGACAAGGAATGATGATATATTTACATCGAATAAACGAAACGGAGGATAATATGCCGAAAACACATTTAAGACCGTTCGCGCTGCTGCTTGTAATCTTGATGATACTCGGCTCGTTTGCGGCATGTCGAAGGGAAAGTCCGTCGGCTGAGCTGCCGGTAATAACATCGGAACCGAATATCGGGCTTGCGACATATCAGGCAAGTCTTTCCGAAACCGAGGAGCCGGCTGAAAGGACGGACGCGCCTCATGGCACTCCCACGCCTGCGGCTGCCGCGCAGCCTACGCCCACCGCCAAGCCGACGGCAGAAATTACAAATGCGCCGACGCTGACGCCAAACCCCACGGCGGAGCCCACAAAGAGCCCCTCCGTCAGCGAGGATGGCGAGTATGATTCCCGCGATGAAGTCGCGCTCTACATACATCTGTTCGGACATCTGCCGTCGAACTATATCACAAAGTCGGAGGCGCAGAAGCTCGGCTGGTCGGGCGGAAGCCTTGAACGATACGCGCCGGGCTGCTCCATAGGCGGGGACAGATTCGGCAACTATGAGAGTCTGCTTCCGGTGAAACAGGGCAGAAAGTATTACGAATGTGATATAGATACCAAGGGGCGCAGCTCAAGGGGAGCGAAGCGCATTGTATTCTCCAATGACGGTCTGATCTACTATACGGACGATCATTATGACAGCTTCACATTGCTTTACGGAGGTAAATGATTATGATAACGATTGACGCGAATGAGTTTGTTACAAAGCATGAAATGCACGCGGCATTGCGCGCCGCCCTCGGCGAGGAAAACTATTACGGGAGCAATCTCGACGCCCTGCATGATAAGCTGACCTCGATATGCGAGCCGACGACGATCGTTATAAAGAACTGGTCGTTTGCCGCAAGACGGCTTGGCGAATATGCCGACGGGCTGTGGCATGTGCTGGATGATTCGGCGGACGAGAACCCCAATATCAAGGTTGTAATCGAATAGCATCGGCAAGGTAAAAAGCATTAAAGCGCGGGACGGATCGTCCCGCGCTTTAGCGTTAGATATGTGTTGGTATCAAAAGCTCTTATGGCTTAGGGGTTGCGACGGGCTGACCGCTTGGCTGACCACCGGGCTGACCACCGGGTTGACCGCCGGGTTGACCACCGGGTTGACCACCGGGCTGACCGCCGGGTTGACCACCGGGCTGACCGCCGGGTTGACCACCGGGTTGACCACCGGGCTGACCACCGGGGCCGCCGCCGGGGCCGCCCATGGGAGCGGAGCCTATCGTGACGGTTCCGAATTCGAGGGCTGCGGAGCCTAAATCGGTGCCGCCGGAATAGACGCCGCCTGAGCAGATTCCGTTAAGACTTGAGCCGGAATAGGTTCCGCCATAGCTTGCCTTTGCGGTGCTGCCGGGTTTGAGTTCGGGAGATGAGAATATAAGGTCGCACGCATCTATCTCAAGCTCAAACACGCGCTGTTCGCCGTCGATGTCGATACATACGAACGTACCCTTGGGCAGACTTGAGCCGAAGCCGATGTTTATCGTGCATTGATTGGACGATTCGGGAACCTCGATCATGTTTCCTGAGCAAACAGCAAGCAGGGTTCCGCCCGAAAGCTCGAATGTCGTACCCTTATCAAGGGAGCCGTCGGCGCGTCCCGTACTGGCAACTGTTATGTCGCCGCCCTTTATATTGAGAGTGCCGTTGGAGTCAATGCCGTCGCCGCCGGCGTGAATGATGAAGTTTCCGCCGGATATGGTTATGTCGCAGTCCTCTTCAACGCCGAAGCCTCCCATTCCGCCGGGAGGGGGCTGCATTCCGCCGGGAGGGGGCTGCATTCCGCCGGGAGGCTGCATACCGCCTTCGGGGGGCCGCATACCGTCGGGAGGATTTGGGAACCCGCCTTCGGGAGGCTGCATTCCGCCGGGAGGCTGCATACCGCCTTCGGGAGGCTGCATACCGTCGGGAGGATTTGGGAACCCGCCTTCGGGAGGCTGCATACCATCGGGAGGCTGCATACCATCGGGAGGCTCAGGGGGCATTCCCATATCGGCATTTCCCGAACCGCTTGAGGCGTTCAAACCGTCGTCGGAAGCGGTGATGTTATGTTCGCCGCCCGCGATGTTGATTGTCCTGCCCTCATAGCCCTCGTATGAGGCGGTGATGCTGAAGCTTCCGTCGGAGATTTCAAGAGCATATTCGGCATGGATGCCGTCGTCGTATGTGGCGATATTGTAAGTGCCGTTCTTTATTATGACGTTGCCGCCATGGATGGCGTCGTCGGAGCAGTCAAGCTCAAAGCTGCCGGAAACTATATTCATAGTGCCATGGCATTTTATGCCATTTGAGCTTTCGGAGTCGGAGGGCTTTTGGGTATGTCCGCCGCCGGATACCGCTTTTATATTCGAGCCGCTCACGGCAAGCTGTGTCTCGGCCTGAATGCCGTCATTGCCGCACTCCATATCGAGCGAGGCGTCCTTGAGGGATATAAAGCCGAGCTTCGCGTCGGAATCGTTAGTCGAGCGGATACCGTCCTTGGCGGCTTTAACGGCTATATGAGCCGAATCTATTGCGAGGAAGTCTTTGCCGTTAATGCCGTTCTTGGCGGCGTCAACGGATATGCCGCAATCCTTGATGCTCAGGGTATCCTTGCAGACGATGCCGTTTGAGTGATTGGCGGTTACGGACAGATTGCCCTTACCCGCTATTATAAGGTCGGACTTTGAGTAAAGACAGGCGTTGGGTTCATCCTTGTCGGAGGAGGAATACTCGTCGTCATAGGAGTATTCGACGCCGTCTTTAAGACTGTTGCTTGTGCCGTCGGCAACATAGATGAGAGTTCTTTCGGAGCTGTGAACATAGAGCGCGCTGCTGTCGGAGCAGGCTATGTCCGCGCCCTCAAGCACTATGCTTACGGGCTTTTTCTCGGCGTTTATTATAAGCCTTCCGTCCGAGAGGCTTCCCTTTATCCTGTATGTGCCGCCGTCCGATATGATTATATCGCCGTCACTGAAAGCCGCGCCGCCGCCGCTTATACTGGCGTTCGTGCCGTCAAGAACTATATCGCACGCGCCTGAAACATCGGGAGTCTCGACACTCACGCTCATCGGCTCCATAACGGTTATGGGTATGGGCGTCGGAGAGGGTGACGCTTCGGCGGATGGCTCATCCGTTTTATGCCCGCCGTCGGGGGATTCGGAAGCAGCAGACGGCAATGATTCGGTATTCTTGCTTCCTTCGGGATCGGGTGTCGGCGGCTTACAGCCGGAAAGTGAAAGAATGAGCAATATTGAAACCAGCAGAGCGAGTATTCTTTTCATGCCGGAACCTCCTTTATATATAAAATATAAAGCCATTATACATCAGAAAGAGTTGAAAATCATCCCTTTTATTGCTTTTGTCACCGATTTTCCATAATTATTCCGTTGATATTAATGACCGCATATGTGAAAAAACATCCTCGGCGGAAAGCTTCAGTCTGACGGGCTTTCCGAGCTTTTCGAGCAGTACAAGCTCCAAGCCTTTTCCGTCCGCCTTCTTGTCCCTTACAAGCAGGGGTAGAGCGGAAGGAGCAAGCGGCGCGAAGTCCGTTTCAAGCCCGCAGGCAATACATGCTTGCCTTATGGCAGGCAGCACGGAGCCGTCGGTGATTCCGAGGCGTTCGCCCAAGGCCGATACCGCAAGCATTCCGTAAGCAACCGCTTGCCCATGGGGTATCGAAAAGCCCGATGCCGCCTCAAACGCATGTCCGAACGTGTGACCGAAGTTCAGCACATGGCGTTCGCCTGTATCAAATTCATCCGCCTCGACATAGCGTTTTTTCACGTCCACACAGCCCGCGATAAGCTCATCGGAGGGCAGATCGCGGCTGAGCGTTTCGGACATATGCGGCAGAGCAATGGCGACGTATTTGACGACCTCGCCCATTCCGCAAACGCGCTCGGCTTCGGAAAGGGTGCGCAGGAAATCAGTATCGCACAGCACCTCGCGCGGATGGCTGAATACACCTATGTGGTTCTTGCCGTCCAGAAAGTCAACACCGGTTTTTCCGCCGTACGCGCTGTCCGTCTGGGCTATTATGGTCGTGGGAACGGATATGAACGGAAGCCCCCTCATGTATGTCGCGGCGGCAAATCCGGCTGTATCAAGGACTATGCCGCCTCCGACGCCTATCACACCGTCGGAGCGGGTGACGCCGTTCTCATACAGGAACGAGTATACGGAGCGCACGGAGCCGAGGTTCTTGTTCCGCTCTCCGCTTTTTAGAACGCATACGAGCGGAGTTTTTCCCGAAGCCTCAAGCAGGCTCGCACATTTTGAAACATGCTCAGTCGGAACGCCGTCGTCGGTGATTACAACGGCGCGTTTTCCCGTGAACGTATTCGCGGCGGCGGCAAGCCCGTTTACGGCTCCTCTGCCTATGCGGGCATGGTACGGTCTGTCGAGATTGAACAATATATCCTTCATGGCGCGAATATCCTTTGCGTTTTTTGTCAATAATATAACTCAAAAGTCGAATATGCGCAATCGACAAAACAGGTTTTTTTTCGATGCAGGGGATTTTTCATGGCTCATGGAATCCCTATGTTGCTTATAATCTTTCCAACAGGAGAAATAAAATGCAGTTGATGTACAGAAGGGCGGGAGGAACGCTGACGGTGTTCCTTTCGGGAGAGCTTGATCAGCATTCGGCGGCGGCAGTCAGGACGGAGCTTGAGAAAATACTGGACGACGAGAGCCTGCGCAGGATAGTATTCGATATGGGAGGCGTTACGTTCATGGACAGCTCCGGTATAGGAGTTATACTGGGCAGATACCGGAGGATAGCTCCGAGGGGCGGGAGCATGAACATACTTAACGCGAAAAAGAACATTGAGCGGGTACTCAGAATGTCGGGAGTGTACAAGCTCTGCACGGAAGGGGAGGATGAATGAGATGAAGAACAGCCTTAAAACAAGCTTTCCGAGCCTGACGAGAAATGAGGCGTTGGCAAGGGGTATAGCGGCGCAGTTCACAATGCTCATGGATCCAACCGTTGAGGAGCTTTCCGACGTGAGAACGGCGGTTTCGGAGGCGGTCACGAACGCCATGATACACGGATACGGGGACGAGCAAGGGGTTGTCACGCTTGAGCTTTCATCCGAGAATGACGAGCTGACCGTCACGGTCACGGACGAGGGCAGGGGCATAGAGGACGTTGAGAGGGCAAGACAGCCCTTCTATACCTCAATGCCGGAGGCGGAAAGATCGGGCATGGGCTTTGCCGTCATGGAGGCGTTCATGGACAGCGTTGTTATAGAATCCGAGGTCGGACGCGGAACGAGGGTAATCATGCAGAAGCGCATCGGAGTCCATGAATGACGATATAAGCAGACGGACGCTCGAACTCATCCCCAAGGCGCACAGCGGGGAGCAATGGGCGTTCGAGAGCGTCATTGAGCTGAATATCCCGCTCGTCAAAGCCATCGCGCTGAGATTCATAAACAGGGGCGCGGAGATTCAAGACCTTATCCAAATCGGCTCCATAGGACTTATTAAGGCGGTGAAAAGCTTCGATATTACGCTGGGAACGGGCTTTTCCACATATGCCTTTCCCGTCATATCCGGCGAGATAAAGCGGTTTTTGAGGGACGACGGCATTGTCAAGGTCAGCCGAAGGTACAGGGAGCTGTATGCGAAAATCGCCGCCGTAAAAAGGAACGCCGAGCTTGACGGCGAGCTGCCGCTCAAAATAGGGGATATTGCGCTGAGACTCGGTCTGCCCGCCGAGGAGGTCGCGGACGCCATATGCTCCTGCGCTCCCGTCGGCTCCCTGTCCGAGCGCAGATTTTCCGAGGACGACAGCCCGGAGGTCATGGAGAGCGTTTGCGGAACGGCTGATTTCGAGAATGAAACCGTCGAAAGGCTTTTCGTGCATGAGCTTATGGAAAGGCTCGACCGCGATGAGATGCGGTTGATAAGGCTGAGATACTTCGGTGAGCTGACGCAGAGCCAAATAGCCCAAAGGCTTGGAATGTCACAGGCGGGGGTGTCAAGGCTGGAAAAAAGGAGCATTGAAAAGCTCCGTAATATGGCGAAGGAATGAATGCCGTCGGCTCCCGAACGGCATTTTTCCGTTTTTTTAAAAATATATTTGGAATCGTGAGCGCAAGCCGTTGACATAATAGCTAATGAGTGCTATTATACTATTAGCACTCAAGTGGATTGAGTGCTAATAGTAAGAGCGAGAAAGGAGAGATGGGCATGAGCGATAACACAAGTCTTTTGGATATTCGCAAAATGCGCATACTCCAGGCGATAATAGACGACTACATAATGACAGCCGCGCCGGTGGGCAGCAGGACAATATCGAAGCGAAGCGACATGGGGCTTTCGCCGGCTACCATCAGGAACGAGATGAGCGACCTTACGGAGCTGGGGTTCCTTGAGCAGCCGCACACATCGGCGGGGCGCGTGCCTTCGGAAAAGGCATACAGGCTGTATGTGAATCATCTGATGGACAGCGCGAAGCTGACCGACGACGAGGCGGAGTACATAAAGCGTCACCTTGACACGAGGGTGCATGAGGTGGGCGAGGTCATAAGGCAGACGGCAAAGGTTCTGTCCGATATGACAAAATACACATCCATGGTTCTGGTTCCGCAGCTCTCGTCGATGAAGGTCAAGCGCATATCGCTGATACCCGTTTCCGACGGAACGGCGTTGGCGGTGGTGGTCACAAATACGGGTGTGACGAAGAACGCCATGATAAAGATACCCGATACGCTTTCGCCCGATGATATAGAGAAGATTTCCAAGCTGCTGACCGCCAAGCTTGACGGACACAGAATGAGCGACGCCATTGAAAGCGTCCTGCCCATGATCCGTGAGGAGGTCGGCGAGCAGGCGGACGCCGTGTGCGTGATGCTTGAGGACATCGAAAGAAGCATGAGCGAAACCGACGTCGAGGTGGTGGGAGCTTCCAATATATTGGATTATCCCGAATACAGCGACACGGCAAAGGCGAGATCGTTCCTTACCGAGGTCGAAACGGGCAATTATCTGCAAAAGGTGCTGACGGATTCCTCCGATGTGGAGATGTCCGTAAGGATTGGAACAGAAAACGATAACCCAGATATGAGGGATTGCTCGGTCGTCACCGTCACATATAAGGCGGGCGGCAAGAACATAGGCAGTATGGGCGTCGTCGGCCCCACAAGAATGGACTACGGAAAGGTCATGGCGATACTCAAGTATATGAGCAGCAGCCTGAGCGATATACTGAGCAAGCTGCTTAAATAAGGAGCGGCATATGTCTAAAAACGAAAAAATGACGGCGCAGCCGCGACCGAAGGGAGCCGCGCGGGTCAGCGCGGACGCGCCGCGATAGGCGCGGAACCTCGATAAGTCAAGCCGGATT
>CADAGD010000055.1 GCA_902787375.1 uncultured Eubacteriales bacterium | reverse complement strand
TGCCCGAATTCATGGAAGAGCGTTATGAGCAGATCCCTGTTCTCCGGCTCGATGAATATGATGGGCGCCTCATAATCCGCAAGATAATCGGTATAGCCGCTGCTCAGCTTTTTGGAAGAATAGGAAATATCGTAAAGCTCGTACTCGTTCATAAAGCGGAACGCTTCCCAAATGGGGCCTCCCATCTTCTCCGCGGCGGAGGAAAGCATTTCAAGCGCTTTTGACTCACTCCAGTCTGAATAAGACCAATAAACGTTGGTAAGCTGCCCGTTCTCATCAAGGAAAGGAGCTGATTCGGTTTTTATGCCGTTCAGAAACTCACGAGTCTGTGCGGTGGAATAATCGCGTTTGAATTCCGTCGCATAGATATAATCCATGTAGTTATCATAGCCCTTCGCCGCCGCGATCTGCTGGCGGACCTTGACGAGCTCGATAAATAGATTACCGAAGGAATCGTGAGTTTCTTCGATGCTGCTGTAGGTCGAAAGATCCGCGGTGCTGCGCATATCGTAGTATTTGAAAAGCAGATCGTTTTCCCTCTGCTTGAGCTCTAAATAAGCGTCCCCACCCTCCGAGAATCCGTCGTAGTCATCAAAGAAGCCTTCACCGAAATACCCCTCTTCGAGAGCGCCCCTGAAGGGAGAAGCGGCAAACGCGGCATAGAGCGAGTCGAGCTTTTCTTGGACGACGGTATACTGCTCGTCGCAGTGATCGTATTCTTCGGCGTAGTACTCGTCGGAGGTATCCATGCAAAAGTGGAAGTACGCCAACTCGCACATCGAATGGAAGGTATGCCTGAGCTGCGCTATATCGTAATAGTCGTTTAGGATCGATTCGGCGTCGTTATACTGCGGCAGCTTCTCAATAAGCGCGTCGATCTTTGCTGTGAGGGTTTCCGTATCGGGGCGCGAATAAACCATCTCCGAAAGCTTCGGTACGGAGATGGGCTCTTCGGGAAGGAAGCTGAGTTCCCCGCCGTTTTTCATGCGGACGGGCTCAGCGTCTGGCGCCTCGGTTGCGGGGATCTCGGTCAACTCGGCGGTAGGCTCAGGCGTCCCCTGCACCTCGTTTGACGCCTCGGTCGCGGGGATCTCGGTCGATTCGGCGGTAGGCTCAGGCGTCCCCTGCACCTCGGCAGGCTTTTTGGTGCATCCCGTGCAAAACGCGCCGAGCAGGAATGCGAGGATCAAAAGGAGTGCGACTGCTTTATGTGTTTTCATAGCTGAAAACCTCACTTTCTTAAAATTCATCAATCAGTTTTCCCGCGTCTCCAGCACGTACTTATACGCGCTCTCTGTTGGGTTTTCAAAGCAACATTCTTCGGTCCTGTTCAATAGAAATCCGCAGTTCTCAAAGACCTTCTGCATAGCATATGTGCAAGCTTGAGCTCCTCAAGCTTTGCGATCATCCGATCGCGCCGTTCCTTTTCATCGGGAGGGAGTTTGCTCCATCATTCGTTAGCGGAGTATCTCATAGAGCTTCAGCAGCTTGATCTTGGTGCTGTTCTCGCTCATGGGCGGCTTCCCTCCAATGCGTATAATTAGTCCTTAAAAAGGATAGCACAGCTGCCGCTCATTTGCAACTTTTGAAGGTGACAGAAATGTGACACAGAAATGAAAGGTTTATGTCCAGTCTGACGGTGTCGGTTTGGAAGTAAGTCTTACGGCATATTTATGCTAATATACTTGAAAAACAACGGCTTATCTGGTACACTATATATGTTCTTTTTTTGTGAGGTAATTTATGAGATTTTTTATAGCATCCGACATCCATGGCTCGGCGTATTATTGCAGAAAGCTTCTGGACGCATATAAAATTGAATCTGCCGACAGGTTGCTTTTGCTTGGAGACTTATTATACCATGGGCCGCGCAACCCGCTTCCGGAGGGGTATGACCCGATGGCTGTTGCGGATATGCTCAATTCCGTTTCGGATAGTATAATCTGCGTTCGTGGCAACTGTGATTCGGATGTTGACCAAATGGTGCTTGATTTTCCGATAATGGCGGATTATGTGATGCTTCAGGCTGAAAGACGTCTTGTTTTTGCGACCCATGGGCATCTGCTTGAGGGCAATGTCAGGCAAAAATTCAAATCCTCGGATGTGATATTCTGCGGACATACCCATGCAGCGGGGTGCTGTGTGGAGGATGGAATACTGCGTTGCAATCCCGGCTCGGTATCCCTTCCCAAGGGGGATACTCCGCGGGGGTATATGCTGCTCAGCGGCGGCAGATTGGAATGGAAAAAGCTGGACGGTGAGGTATACATCGTCAGGGAAATAGGAGACTAAACCCGTTTACAGACCGCGTTTGCGGCAATTTATATATTGGAAGGACTCTACAGATGTACAGAATAGTAAGAAAAAGGATTCTTAATCCGACTGTAACACAGATGGAAATTGATGCTCCGCTTGTCGCAAGAAAGGCGAAGCCGGGGCAATTTATCATATTGCGCGTTAATGATGAGGGTGAACGCATTCCCCTTACCGTTGCAGGAACCAACCCCGACGAGGGGACTGTCAAGATCATATTCCAAGTGGTCGGTGCTACGACGGAGCTGCTTAACAGCCTTAATGAGGGTGAGTTTATTCAGGACTTTGTTGGGCCTCTTGGCGTTCCGACGCATACCGATAATATCAAAAAGGTTTGCATAATAGGCGGCGGCGTCGGCTGTGCCATAGCCATGCCCGTAGCCGAGGAGTTCCATCGCCTCGGTGCTGAGGTCACAAGCATTATAGGCTTCCGCAACAAGGATTTGCTTATACTTGAGGATGAGTTTAAAAAGTTTTCCGACAGGCTTGTCGTAATGACGGACGACGGTTCATATGGGAGGCATGGAAATGTAACCGTTCCTCTCAAGGAAATGCTTGAGGCGGGCGAGCGATTTGACATGATAATCACGATTGGGCCGTTGATAATGATGAAATTCGTTGTCGCAGCGGCAAAGCCCTTTGATATTCCGGTAACGGTCTCTATGAATCCGATAATGATAGACGGCACGGGAATGTGCGGCGGATGCAGGATAACGCTCGTCAGGGACGGCGAGAGGATCACCAAGTTTGCCTGTGTTGACGGCCCCGATTTCAACGGATATGAGATCGACTTCGACGAGGCGATGAGCCGCGGCAGGATGTATTTTGATTTTGAGCGTCATGCTCACGAGAGTACCTGCAATCTGCTCAAGCATGTATGATGTATTATCGAGAGTTTAATGTAGAAGGAAGGATTGGAATATGGCAATAGAACCCAAAAAACATGAGATGCCGACACAGAAGCCGTATGTTCGCGCACATAATTTTGACGAGGTAGCCCTCGGCTATACCGCTGAAATAGCCGTTGAGGAAGCAAAGCGCTGTCTTAACTGCAAGAATCACCCCTGCGTTGACGGTTGTCCCGTCAATGTAAACATTCCCGATTTTATATCGAGAATAAAGGAGAGCGACTTTGAGGGCGCTTATCAGATAATAAACAGGACTTCGTCGCTGCCTGCGGTATGCGGCAGAGTTTGTCCGCAGGAAAGCCAATGCGAAAGCAAATGTACGCTTGGCATAAAATTCGAGCCGGTTGGAATAGGAAGGCTTGAGAGGTTTGTTTCCGATTATCATAATGAAAACGCAAATGAAGCTGTTGTAAAGCCTGAGAGCAACGGTCACAGGGTCGCAATAGTCGGTTCGGGCCCTTCGGGACTTACCTGCGCGGGCGATCTTGCAAGGAAGGGCTATGAGGTTTCCGTATTCGAGGCACTCCATACCGCCGGCGGCGTGCTTGTTTACGGCATACCGGAGTTCAGGCTCCCCAAGCGCATAGTTGCCAAAGAGGTCGATAAGCTCAAACAGCTTGGCGTCAGCATCGAAACAAATGTCGTTATAGGAAAAACACTTACGGTTGATGAGCTTTTTGATATGGGCTTCGAGGCGGTGTTCATTGGCTCCGGTGCGGGACTTCCCAACTTTATGAATATTCCCGGCGAGGGCTTGAAGGGTGTATATTCCGCGAATGAGTTCCTTACGCGCTCCAATCTGATGAAGGCATATCGTGATGACCCCACTACCCCGATCATGAAGGGCGGCAAGGTAGCCGTAGTCGGCGGCGGAAATGTTGCCATGGACGCGGCAAGGACGGCGTTAAGGCTCGGAGCGGAGAAGGTTTACATAGTCTATCGCCGCTCTATGGAGGAGCTTCCCGCAAGGAAGGAGGAGGTCGAGCATGCTCAGGAGGAGGGAATTGATTTCCGTCTTCTCTGCAACCCGATAGAGATACTCGGATATAAGAACGAAGAAGACCCGCGCGATCCCAAGAACGGCTTTGTTACGGGCATCCGCTGTATCAAGATGGAGCTGGGCGACCCGGATGCTTCGGGAAGAAGAAGACCGAAGGCAATCCCCGGAAGCGAGTTCGAGCTTGAGGTCGATGCGGTAGTTATGTCGATCGGAACAAGCCCCAATCCTCTTATAAAGAATACCACGAATGGGCTTGAGGTCAACAGGCACGGCGGCATTATAGTCAATGAAGCCGGCTTGACATCCCGTGAGGCGGTGTACGCAGGAGGCGACGCGGTAACGGGAGCGGCAACGGTTATTTCGGCAATGGGTGCCGGCAAAGCGGCGGCAAAGTCGATTGACGAATATATCAATTCCAAGGAGGATTAAAACAATGAGTAAGTGTCCAAATTGCGGCTTTGAAACGGATGGAAAATTCTGTCCGCAGTGCGGAAGCTCCATGCCCCAGCCCGTTGAGGTCAGCGAGCCGGCTTATAATTCCGCACAGCCAAACTCATACCAGACGTACAATACGGCGAATAATCACAACACAGCGAGTCAGCCCACAGCGATTCCCGCAAAATATAAGCCAATAAGCGCGTGGGGCTATGTCGGATACAGCCTGCTTTTTGCAATACCTATAGCGGGATTGATAGTCGCCATAGTATTCGCCTGCAGCGATGAGAACATTAACCGCCGCAACTATGCAAGGTCGATATTCTGCGCTCTGCTTCTTTCGCTGATAATAACAGCCGTCGTCGCCATAATAGCTATAGCTACGGGCGTAAGCCTCAACTATCACTTCGGAAGGCTTTATTATTGACAAAACGGAGCCAATATATTGCGTATAGGAGCTGAAAAATGCTTGACAAGCGGGCTTTTTGTGCTATAATAATAAAGCTTGAAGCAGAAGCTGCCCGCTTCTCACTCGCCGTGTTCTGTCATGGCGCAGTATGATTGGCAAAACTTTAAATTCTATTTGAAAGTTTTACACGGGTGGCATATGCCGCCCGTTTGTTTTTGCTTGCAGGCAAATATTTATCGGAGGTGAAACACCATAGCAGCAAATGAATTGATGATCAATGAGCAGATCCGCGACAGAGAAGTTCGTCTTATAGATGAAGAAGGCGAGCAGATGGGCGTCGTAACATTGCAGGTTGCGCTCAAGGTTGCGGAGGAAAGAGGACTTGATCTCGTTAAGATTGCGCCGCAGGCGAATCCGCCCGTGTGCAAGATCATGGATTATGGCAAATATCGTTTCGACCAGAGCAAGCGCGAAAAGGAACAGCGCAAGAATCAGACAGTCGTCGAAATGAAGGAAGTTCAGCTTTCAGCGACCATCGACACGCACGACATGGAAGTCAAAGCCAAGGCGTGCAATAAGTTCCTTCAGGCGGGAAACAAGGTGAAGGTTTCTATTCGCTTCAGAGGAAGACAGGCTGCACACGGTGAAATCGGCCTTGATGTTATGAATGCTTTCCTGGAGCTTGTTTCCGACAACGCAGTTGTTGAAAAGCCCGCGAAGCAAGAGGGACGCAACATGTACATGTTCCTCGCACCTAAAAACAAATAATAATAATTAATGAGGAGGAAATCCCATGCCGAAGATTAAGACCCATAGGGGTGCCGCAAAGCGTTTCAGCTTCACAAAGAGCGGCAAGATCAAGAGGGGAAAGGCTTATAAGAGCCATATCCTTACCAAGAAATCCACCAAGCGTAAGCGCAATCTGCGCCAGACCGGCTTCATTGCAGAGGAAGAAGCAAAGAAGATCGGCGCGCTCATACCGTACAAGAAGTAAGGGAGGAATTGAACAATGGCAAGGATTAAGAGAGCAGTCAACGCCGCTAAGAAGCGTCGTAAAGTTTTTAAGCTTGCTAAGGGCTATTGGGGCGCCAAGTCCAAGCTCTATCGTGCGGCAAGCCAGCAGGTTATGAAGTCCCTCGCCTACGCTTACGTTGGCAGGAAGCTCAAAAAGCGTGAGTACCGTCGTCTTTGGATCGCCCGTATCAACGCGGGTGCAAGGATTTGCGGAACCAATTACTCCAAGCTCATCCACGGTCTCAAGCTCGCCGGTGTTGAGGTAAACCGCAAGGTTCTCGCCGATCTGGCTATCACCGATATGAATGCCTTCAACGAGCTTTGCACAGTTGCGAATAAGGCACTGGAGAACTAATCTGAACTTAAAAAATAACAAGGGCATTGTTCAGCATGGAGCCGAACAATGCCTGCTTTATACTTCGCAAAATCTGCTTTAAACATTCAATCCTTAATATAGCTCGACTTTATCACAAACAGGGAAGCAAACCCTTCCAGTATCATTGACGCGCCCTTTATGCGGGTGAATACGGTGACATCCTCCTGTTGGTGTATGAGCATCAATATGGCGAAAACGACTGCCATCAATGCGAATGCGGCTGTAAAATAGAAAAGTGTATTGCGTTGCTCAATAAGGTCATACGCCTGAATGAAGAACAGAGTGCCGCTGTATATCAATGTGATGGAAAGGACTATGTGCATGGTTTCTCCAAGATTCTCTGAGCGGAACACGAACTCGAAGCCGAGGGCAAGGCACATCAATCCGGCGAAAAGCTCAAGGGTGTGCCGTTCCTTGTTGTGTATAACATAGTAGACGGAAAGCACCGCGCCGAGTACACAGAGTATAAGCCCCGATACCATGCTTATCACGTCTATGGATTTCTCAGGCATAAGTATCATTATCACGCCGAACGCTATAAGAAGTATGCCTTCAAAATAATGGCTGGTCAATATTCCTTTGATTCGATCTTCCAATTTTTTCACCTCTTTTAATAACAGTTTTTATAACAAAAGCTTTCTCGCTTCTCCCGCTTGCGGAAATGATTTTCACGCTGCTGTGGGAGCGGCCATGCAATAATTATAACCTCGTTTCAAATAAAAGTAAATAACATTTGCGTTGAAAAACAATGAAGATATATTTTTCGGATGTATTGACAATGGGCATCCGTACTGCTAAAATATAGTTAGCCAAGGCTAACTTGCGCGATATGCACACGATGAGTCATCGTGCGGCAGAGGTTAGCGGGGAGGCGTAATCAAAGCAGGGGGAACCAAATGTCAGAGAAGCTCATAGTAAGGTATTGTTCACCGACGCTTGCCGGGCTTAAAACGGCAAATATGTTTACATGTCCGGTAAACGATGAGGAGAAGCTTTTATCAAGCATGGACAGATTCAACGCAATGCTGGGGAAAAAGGGGCTTCGATTATTGGTTCTGCGTATCAAGGACAAGCGTGCGCTGATATACGCATATCGTCCGTCAATGCTCAAGGCAGACCTTGAGAACCCCATTTCAAGGGCAATATTAAAGGAACGCGGATATGAAGAAGGAAGCGTGGCGAACATGCTGAGGGAGTTGAAGCAAAGACTCTGCTCGAATGAGGATTTTCCCCACGAGATAGGACTTTTTTTAGGGTATCCTCCGGATGACGTCCGATGCTTTATCTGCGATCGCAACAGAGGATGCAAGTGCGTTGGCTGTTGGCGTGCCTATAACGACAAGGCGGGAGCCGAGCGCGCCTTTGCACGGTTCAAAAAATGCTCCGAGGTGTATTCCAAAAGCATGGAGGAGGGCAACACACTCGAACGGCTTACCGTTGCCGTTTGATATATATAACAGATGAAAGGTTGGTAAAAATATGAGTAGAATAGCGGTTGTTTATTGGAGCGGCACAGGCAATACCGAGAAGATGGCAAATGCCGTCGCGCAGGGAGCAATATCGAAGGGGGCTGAGGTTGACATGTTCGCCGCGTCACAGTTCGATACATCAAAGCTTGCCGATTATGATGCGATTGCGTTCGGCTGTCCTTCAATGGGCTGCGAGGAGCTTGAGGATTCCGAATTTGCCCCAATGTTTGAGAATTGTCTGCCATTGCTTAGCGGCAAGAGGATTGCCCTTTTCGGTTCATACGGCTGGGGCGATGGCGAGTGGATGCGTAATTGGGAGAAGACATGCTCGGATGCCGGCGCGATGATGCCCATAGAGCCCGTCACTTCAAATGAAGCACCGGATGAGGACGGCATTAAATCCTGCCATGATATGGGAGCGGCTCTCGCGTAAAATCCGAGGTTATATATTACGATATTGATTTCATCCCGAAAAGTAAAAGCGTGCGGCATTCCATTGCGGCACGCTTATTCAATTCCATGCTGTTTGTTTTCAATCACCGCTGAAAAGCTTCTTCAGTTCCTTTACCGACTTCCTTGAGGAAGAAGCGAATAGTATTACGCAGAGAAGTCTCTCGACCAAAAGCAATACCGGGCCGATAAGCAGCAGCCACCAGTTGTTTTCAAAGCCGTTGGCAAAGCAACGCCATATAGCGAAGCCGAATGCTATGACGCAAAGCACAGCCCAAAGCACGCTGAAAAAGCGGGCAAGAGGATTCAGCCTCATATTCAGGTCGAGCCTTGTGTAAACGCGGGAGAATCCGTCGCGCTCACCGGAGGACGGCTTGGACTCGGTCACCTCGGTAAGCTCTCCGGATACTACGGGAGTATAGCCGTCCCGATGCCCGCTGTTGGGAGTTATCTTAAAGCCCGTGCCGTCAATGCTTCCGTAAAAGGGAAGGTATTCGGGGCTTGATGCCGTCTTTTGCCGCTTGGGGCTTACCGACCTGCTTAATGCCTCGCGGACATTTGCCAGCGGAAGCTGAACGGTCAGCTCGGTATTCTTCTGAGGAAAAAACTTCATATGCTCACCTCCTGTATAATTCCGATATACATTATATCACAAGGACGACGATAGAGCAATGCAAAAAAAACGCGGAAAGTTCCACACTCAGACCGCCGACAACCCCAAATGCACTGAGAACACCTGCCTTCCCCTGTGAGGGGAGGGGAACCGCCGCAGTATGGGATGAGGTTGCCGCCCGCTTGCCTTCCCCTGCGAGGGGAAGGGGAACCGCCGCCTCAGTGGTGGTGGATGAGGTGGCAAAAACTTAATGAATACTTGGTTTTCTCGATAGAGCCGTTGTTTTCACCTCATCAGTCGGACTTCGTCTGACAGCTTCCCCTCAAAAGGGAAAGCCAAGGAAAGCGGGCGAGTAACCTGCCTCCCCTGACTCAGGGTAGGCAGATTGCTTGTACGCTCTATGGGCTGATTTGCACCAAACATTGAGTAAAGATTACAGACCTGTTTGGTTCCCATTGTCAAGGGGAGCTGTCAGCCGAGCGAAGCGAGGATGACTGAGGGGTTGAAATCACTTTCAAAGGAAGAATGACAAAATACCCAAGCTCCCCTGCGTAAGGGGAGCTGTCGGGCGAGCGCAGCGAGAACGACTGAAGGGTCGCAAATCATCATGAAAAAAGCTCAAGTGCGCAAATGAAAGCAATCAGGGGAAGAATGCAAACCTTGGCTCCCATTGCCAAGGGGAGCTGTCAGCCGAGCAAAGCGAGGATGACTGAGGGGTTGAAAGCAACTCAAAAACTCAAGCGAGATAAGGGAAGCAACCCCTCCGGCGCGGCGGCTTTACCGCGCCGCGCCACCTCCCCTGACTCAGGGGAGGCAGATTACTTGACTGCTCTCATGCCTGATTTGCGACGATTTGAAGCAAAAGAACCCAGCATCCACAGTTCTCATATACAACAAGAATGACAAAGCACATTGGCTCCCATTGTCAAGGGGAGCTGTCAGCCGAGCAAAGCGAGGATGACTGAGGGGTTGAAAGTAGCTTCAAAAAAACAAGCAAAGTGATGTTTGCGCCGTTGGCGCAAGTGATGTTATGCCTTACGGCATAGCGATGTTGCTCCCTCCGGTCGCAGTGATGTGATGTGTTCCGCTTTCACGCGCGAAGCGCACATCACGCCCGAATGGCGCATCACTTCCGAAGGAATCATCACGTTCCGCGCAAGCGGAACACATCGTTTAAAAAAGTGCCTTTTGTCCGGCAGACAAAAGACACTTTTTTGTTGTGAAAGAGCGCGTAAAAGTGTACCAAAGCATAGGAAGAACACCAAAAAGTACACCAAAACAATGCTGCAATTCAAAGATTCACCTATGCCCATTCTCGGCTTAGGATTCGCATCATAATAAAATCGCTGTACTCGTTGTTATAGTAATATGCTTCTTCCAGTATTCCTTCCTGCTTGAAACCGATTTTTTTGTAGAATTCAAGCGCATTCGTATTCAATCCGACTACTCCAATTGAGACACGATGCATTTCATATTCACGAAAAGCCATGTCAAGCATAGTGCGAATTGTTTCCGTGCCGTATCCCTTATGCTGCATTTCGGGATCGGGAATAATGATCGTCAGATCGGTTTGGTGCCAGGCGGGAAACATACGGAGCAAACCGGTCTCGCCAATTATATTGCCGTTAAGATCGGTGATCGTGAACCAAACCGAGTCTTCTGACTTGTGATTTACGTTGATAATTCTTTTTTCCTCTTCTTCATCGGTTGGCTTCTCAAATCCGCATTGAAACATAACCTGCGGCTGATTGAACCAATAAGCGAAATACGGAACGTCTTCTTCTCTTTGTTCGCGTAAAACAATTCTTTTTCCTCTGATTTCTTCATGCTTCATATGCGTGTATGATCCTTCCTTTTTCCACATTGTATCCTGATTTTTGCGTCCGTTTATGTATCTTGCTTTGCGGTTCTGCACGATGCGATCAGCATAACGCGGATAGAGGTGCATTGATCGCTCAGCACCTTGAAAGCTGTTTGATTAATATATCATGTCCGGTACAGCAGTTCAAGCCAATAGCCCGTCTCACTTGCTTCTTTCAGTGCAATTTCAAGCTTGAAGATAAAATCCTTTTTACCCTGTGCATAGTTCGCTTCATATATGTTCGCTCCGATGGAAGTGCCGCTTCTGCCGATCTGGTTGGAAATAACGGATTCGTGTTTTGCTTTCAGGTCTTTAACGAGATTGATGATTTGTACGGAGAAATCCATTGACAGGTCAGCAAGTTGGTTCTCTTTCATATCGGGAAGTCCTTTCTGTTGACTATATCAATTATACGACCGAAATGATTAAATGTCAATGATGCCGCCGCCTCTGGCGGCTGATGATGTATCTCCGCTTGCGCTCCGAAATGATGTTGCGTCACTTAGTGCCGCAATGATGCGGTGTTTGCCCTATGTGTCCGCAGGCACACATCATTAGCGAAGCGACATCATTGCCGAAGGCAACACCATTTGCCCGACAGGGCAAACATCATTCAAAAAAACGCCTTTTGTCGGTAGACAAAAGACGTTTTTTGTTGTGAAAGAGCGCGTAAAAGTATACCAAACCATAGAAAGAAAGCGCAAAAGTACACCAGAGTCAGAAGCTCGGCCTCATTATCGCGTTTTGCCGGCCCACGCATCCCAGCGGGGGTCCGCCTGCATTTCGCTCTTTACCCTGTCGCGTTCCGGCACGTCCCACCAGGGCCAAAGCTCCGGCAGCTCCGGCGCAAACCGATGGTCCGCCTTTGCCGCGCACAGTTTCACGTTTTTCAGCAGAGGGGCAGTATAGCTTTCGGGGCTTCTCTCCGCAAGCTGATCCAAGGCATTCGCATTTTCAAGAGCGATGCCGAGCGCGTCAAAAGCCGCGTTGCGCTCACCCGCAAGCCACAGGTAATAGGAACGCAGCATATGCAGACAAGCGATAAACCCTGCGTGGGGGCCGTAGAACCCGTCCATGCAAACGAGATCGAAAAGACCTGCCGCATTGAGAAGCTGCTCCGCTGCGGTTTTCGGAGGGATGTTCCGATCGGAAAGAACGATCCTCTCCATCAGCTCCGCAGAACCGCGCACCGTTTCCAGAAGTGCCTTCCCGCATTCTGCGGCGGCTTCCGCTCCATCAAACGCCATGATCCTGAGGAACGGCTTCGACCCGGAAAGCTCCGGCGCGGATTCGGCAAGCTGCAGCGACTTTTCATGCTCGCCCGTGTTCTTATAAAGCTGTGAAAGCTCCGTCACGGCCTGCTGACGCATTCGCCCGTCCGGAAGGTCGGGCAGGATCTTCTCATACAGCTTGATCGCTTCCTTCCACTCGGGATAGGTTCTGTGCCGCTCAACGTCGTATCGCCCGTAACCGTCCGCTCCGACGGTATGGAGCTCACCGCGCCGCACATAGCCTGCGTTGAACAATACGGAGGCTAACGCAAGCCCGAGCTTTGCGTTCCCCGGAAACTCGATCAGCGCGGCTCTGGCACAGGCGATGCAGTCGTTGATGTCTATATCGACGCCGTCGTTTCTTCGATTCATATCACAGATCTTCTCATAGAGGGAATCCACCCTTTTCGATCTTTCGTTGTCATAACCGAACAGCTCGTCGATGGAGACTCCGAAGTAATTCGCGATCGAGGGTATGAGTTCGATATCGGGGCAGCAGATCCCTTTTTCCCAACGCGAAACCGCCTGTGCGGTCACGCCGAGCTCACCTGCAAGCGAGTCCTGCGTTCTTCCGTTTCGTTGGCGTAATTCTTTGATTCGTTCACCTAATACAACCATTGTTCTTCTCCTTGATTCATTTCACCGGTGTGGTTTCATTATACTCTGGAGAATGAACGCAATCAATTATCAATCTGTTGTTTTAATCTCAATAACCTGTTTATATAGTATGAAACCGGAACTGTGACCTGCGTCTCGTTGCCTTCCTAAACGAATGAACAAATAAAACCTCTCTTGCCTTGGCAGACAAAAGAGGTTTCTTGGATGGCAGGGGCACTAAGACTCGAACTCAGAAGAACGGTTTTGGAGACCGCTATGTTACCATTACATCATGCCCCTATTGGTGACGAAAGGCATTATATCATGTATAAGGGTGAATGTCAAGCATTTTTTTAGGTATTTTTATATTAAATTCCGTCATTAATGCACCTCCCTTTTCATAATTTACAGCACCGATATTGACGCAATCGAGGCGATAATCTATAATGAATATATGCGAACAGAGCTTATAATTGTGAATATAGAGGAATGCCGTGAGCTTCTGAGCAAGCCGGAGGTATTCTGCTCAAAGGAGCGATTGCGGCAATGCTCCAAATACGACGGGGAGCGACGTATGCAGGGTTTAGCGGCAGAGCTTGCGCTTTCATACGCGCTTTCGGGTGAGAGGCTGCTGCCGCCCGAATACAGCAGATTTCCGGACGGGCGTCCTGTTATTGAGAACGGGTACATATCGCTGTCCCATACAAGGGGCTGGGCAGTATGCGCTTTTTCTGACAGTCCTGTGGGTGTGGACATTGAAGCTTTGCGCCGAGTGCGGGGGAGCGTTGCGCGGAGGGTACTCTGTCAAGCAGAACTTAAAGCCTTTGAGAGGATGGGGGAGAAAAGCTCTCGATTCCTGCTTGAACGCTGGGTGATGAAGGAGGCATTCCTCAAGCTCAAAGGAACCGGCTTGAGCGGAGGCATGAATCGGGTATTTGAAAAGGACGCCTCGGTCTTTTATGACGGCGTCCTCGGCGGATATGTGAATTTTTACGGAGATGACGGCTTTATCGGCTGTGTTGTGACATCGGAGCGGACGGAGCTTCGCATTCGTACGCTGCCTGCGGAGCTTAAATAAACTGCCGTTTAATTCACGCCCTGAGCGTTTTCTTTTCCATGCTCCCTGATATGCTTTTTGACCGCCTCAAATGTTTCCTCGCTTATGTAATGCTCTATCTTGCAGGCGTCCTCTACGGCGGCATTCTCACTCACTCCAAGGCTCATCAGCACTTGGGACAGTATGGTATGACGCTCATAAATGTCAGACGCTATCTTCATTCCCGATTCGGTAAGCGTGATCGCTCCGAATGGGTCAACCTCTATATATCCGTTCGATTTCAAAAGCCCAACCGCGCGTGACACGGATGGCTTGGAAAATTTCATGCGCTCAGCTATGTCGATAGAGCGAACGGGATTCTTTATCTTTGATAATATGAGTATGTTTTCAAGATACATTTCACCGGATTCCTGAATTGCCATTGCAAATCTCCTTAGCATTTTTTAATATAATACCACTTATAGACGTTTTCTTCAAGAAAAAATAAAAAAAAAGCTTGACAAGTTAGCCGGCGATAACTATAATGTATGTGTTAGTCGGGACTAACTATTTTTTCGTTCCCGAAGTTAGTTAAAGCTAATTAAAGTTATTCTGCGGAGGTGATTGATTATTATGCCGTTGAACTATGCTTGCGAAGGTGAAACAAACATCATCAGGAAGGTTGGAGGAACGCCGGAGGTCAAACAGCACCTTGCCGATATGGGATTTAATGTCGGAGAGAGTGTGAGCGTTATATGCACTCTGGGAGGAAACATAATCGTTAAGGTCAAGGAAGCGCGTGTAGCCATCAGCAGGGAGCTTGCGTCAAAGATAATGGTATAAAGATCGGTAAAGAAGCTTTACAAAAAAAGCAAAAAAAATTGGAGGAGATTTGATGAAAACACTAAGAGAGGTTCCTGTGGGCGGCACGGCAAGGATCGTCAAGCTTCACGGCGTCGGTGCGGTGAAACGCAGGATAATGGATATGGGATTGACAAAGGGCGTCGTAGTGCTTGTGCGCAAGGTGGCTCCGTTGGGCGATCCCATCGAGATAAACGTCCGCGGATATGAGCTTTCAATAAGGAAGGCGGACGCCGATATGGTGGAGGTGGAATTATGAGCGAGATTCGCATAGCCCTTGCCGGAAACCCAAACAGCGGCAAGACGACGCTCTTCAACGCGCTGACTGGCTCCAATCAGTTCGTCGGAAACTGGCCCGGAGTTACGGTCGAGAAAAAGGAAGGCAGGCTTAAAAAACATGATGGCGTGATTCTGACGGATCTGCCGGGCATATACTCGCTTTCTCCTTACACTCCTGAGGAGGTCATAGCAAGGAACTATCTGATTGACGAGCGTCCGGACGCCATACTCAACATCGTTGACGGAACCAATCTTGAAAGAAATCTGTATCTGACGACACAGCTTGCGGAGCTTGGCATACCCATCGTTATAGCCGTCAATATGATGGACGTTGTGAAAAAGAACCACGACTATATCAACACGGCGGAGCTGTCAAGGCATTTGGGCTGTACCGTGGTGGAGATATCCGCGCTCAAGGGAACGGGCGTCGCGGAGGCGGCAAACGCGGCTGTTGACGCAGCCAAGTCCGGCAAGACCGCGCCCCTGCACAGCTTTTCGGGGCAGGTGGAGCGTGCCGTTGACTATATGGAGGAAAGCTTCCTCGGAGATATAGCGGAGGACAAGAAACGCTGGTACGCGATAAAGCTGTTCGAGCGCGATGAGAAGGTGCTTGAGCGTATCAAGCTGAGCAAGTCGGCATCCGAAAGCATGGAGAAGGAGATAAAAGCCGTCGAAAGTATGCTTGACGATGACGCTGAGTCCATAATAACCAACGAGCGGTACAATTACATAGGCTCAATAATCAAATCCTGCTACAAAAAGAAGAACAAAGGGCTGACTGTTTCCGACAGGATCGACAAAATCGTTACGAACCGCTGGTTGGGACTGCCCATATTCGCGGTAATAATGGCGCTGGTGTATATGCTGTCAATGGCTCCGGGAGCACCAGGTACAAGGCTTACGGATTGGGCGAATGACGGATTGTTCGGCGACGGATGGTTCCTGCTGGGCATTGGCAGGGAAGCGTATGACGAGGCGGCGGAGGAATACTCCGATGCTTCCGACGCAATAAGCGCGTATTATGAGCTTGACACGGAGGCTGAGGATTTTGACGCCGAAGCCGCTATTGCGCAGATGCGTGAGGTAAAGCCGGACAATGCATCGGCTGTTATCGAAACAGAGGATGAGGAAACGCTTGAGACAGGCGAAAAGACCGTCTATTTCAACGCTATACCCGCAGACGCCGATATGGAGAATACGGTGGGCGTTACATACACCGAAGCGGTTGATTACTTTGAAAAGAACGGCTTTGACGAGCCTGAGCCTTCCGAATACGGTCCATGGGTCAGGAGCATACCCGACATAGTCGAGGGCTGGCTTGACGGACTCAATGTTGCCGAATGGCTCAAGGGACTCATACTTGACGGAATAATAGCCGGCGTAGGTGCGGTATTGGGCTTTGTTCCCCAGATGCTTGTGCTGTTCCTGCTGCTTGCGTTCCTCGAAGCCTGCGGATACATGGCGCGAATAGCGTTCGTGCTTGACAGGATATTCAGAAGGTTTGGGCTTTCGGGCAAATCATTCATACCCATGCTCGTCGGAACGGGATGCGGCATACCCGGAATAATGGCATCAAGAACCATTGAAAACGAGCGCGACCGAAGAATGACAATAATGACGACCACCTTTATACCGTGCAGCGCGAAGCTGCCGTTCATAAGCATGGTTGCGGGAGCCATATTCGGAAGGAGCGTCCTTATATCCGTATCGGCGTACTTCCTCGGCATGGCGTCCATAATAGTTTCCGGTCTGATGCTTAAAAAGACAAGGATGTTCGCGGGCGATCCCGCGCCCTTCGTAATGGAGCTGCCCGCCTATCATTGGCCCACTCTCAGCAACGTACTGCGTTCGATGTGGGAGCGTGCGAGGTCGTTCATTATAAAGGCCGGAACGGTCATACTTCTTTCGACCATAGTCGTCTGGTTCCTCTCGTTCTTCGGCACGGTGGACGGAGTGTTCAGGATGCTTTCGGAGGATGAGCTTGAAAACTCGATACTTGCGGCTATCGGAAACGGCATCGCGTGGATATTCGCTCCTCTCGGCTGGGGAAACTGGCAGGCGGCGGTGGCGTCGTTCACGGGTCTTGTTGCGAAGGAAAACATTGTCGGAACGATGGGAATACTCTATGGTACGGGAGAGCTTACGGTATGGCAGACTCTTGCGCAGACATTCAATGGCGTAACGGGCTACAGCTTCCTTGCCTTCAACCTGCTTTGCGCACCCTGCTTCGCGGCAATAGGCGCGATAAAGCGTGAAATGAACAGCGCGCGCTGGACTTGGTTCGCCGTTGGCTATCAATGCCTGTTCGCCTATGCGGTCGCTCTGATGATAAACCAGTTCGGCAGCGTATTCATGGGCAGCATGAACGTATTGGGACTCGTTGCCGCTATAGCTGTACTGGCGGTGTTCATATACATGCTCTTTATAAAGAAGTACGGCGGCAATGAGCTGAGAAAAAGGGCATAATACCCGGCGGCTTTTCCCGAAAGGCAACGACAGGAGGTGTTAAAATGCTCGAATGGTTAAGCGCAAATATCGCAACCATACTCATATCACTTGCACTTGCGGCTGCGGCAATACTTGCGGTTCGCAAGCTGATCCGCGACAGAAAAAAGGACGGATGCTCGTGCGGCTGCTCCGATTGCCCCATGAGTAAACGCTGATTAAATCAAACAAGCTCTGATAGTATTGATATTGCGACCAAAGGGAGCCGCGCGGGTCAGCGCGTACGCGCCGCGATAGGCGCGGAA
>CADAGD010000054.1 GCA_902787375.1 uncultured Eubacteriales bacterium | reverse complement strand
TTTCTTAACACTACACGCCCGCGGCTCCCTTTGGTCGCAGTTTTATCACTTTGGAGCTAAACTGAGTTAATCAGCGTCTACTTGAGGGGAAGCTGTCAGACGAAGTCTGACTGATGAGGTGGAAACAATGACGCTATCAAAAAAGCTAAGTGCTTATTGAGTTTTTTTGCCACCTCATCCACCACCGCTGAGGCGGCGGTCCCCCTTCCCCTCAGAGGGGAAGGCAGGTATTTCCGGCGCATTTGGGGTTTGTCAGCGGTTTGATCGCGGCTTACGCCGCAATGAAATCCTCGGTATTTACCATCGGATGAAATCGTTTGCTCCGCTCACGATGAAATTAAATCCACCCATCCGCCGCGGCGGATTTCACCTGCGCAGCAGATTTCATCACGAAGTGATTTCACCCACCCGCAAGGGTGGATTTAGTTGAAAAAAGCAGCCGACGGCTGCTTTTTTCTGGTGCAGATGGAGGGATTTGTTTTTTGCACATCGGCTTTCGCTGCTTGCCCTCCGGGCGGGCGCGGCTTTGCCTGTGACAAAAAACCGGGGCGGCAAAACGATTCACAGGATCGTTTTGCTTCGCCCTTCAAATCTCTTTATTATAAATACCAACACCATATAGCCCTTTTGGACTATATGGTGTTGGTGCAGATGGAGGGATTTGAACCCTCAAGCTTTCGCCGACGGATTTTAAGTCCGTTGTGTATGCCGTTCCACCACATCTGCGTGCAGTCTATTATACAGCGAAAGAAGTATAAAGTCAATCGCCGCAAGCGGGTATTTTTTGCATAAAAGGCGGGAGGAATGAATATTTCTGTTGACAGAACAGTAATATTAGAGTAAAATATGATTACTGAAATAAAAAAGGAGGTTTCTGTCATGGAACAGTATCAGTCCAACGGTTCTTCTAAGGGCATATCCATCGCCGCTCTCGTATGCGGTATCGTCGGCATTGTCGGCGGTTGGATTCCCGGTCTTAGCTGGGTAACTCTTATTATCGCCATAGTCGGTATCGTGCTTGGTGCGATAGGTATGAAGAAGGCTAAGGAGAACAACGAGCCCAAGGGTCTTGCAACAGCGGGTCTTGTACTCGGCATCATCGGCACAGCTATCGCGGTGCTTGCTGTTATCTGTGTTGTTTGTTTTGCTACAGTCATAAGCAACACCGATCCCAGCCAGCTCAACGATCTTCTGAACCAGCTCGGCAACAACTAATCACATGCTGAAGCAGAGCGGGCATGGGGGCTCCTATGCCCGCTTTACCTTATTGTAATCAAAGGAAAACCAAAATGTATCCCGGTATTGAAATATTCGGAAGAACCATTTCGAGCTATGGCATTGCCGCCACAATAGGCATATTGTTTGCGATATTCGTTCCCTACTTTCTTGCCAAGAAGCGCGGCTTGGATGAGATAAGGATGCTTTTCCTGATGCTCATAACATTTGCTTCAAGTCTCATAGGCTCGCATCTGCTTTACGGCATAGTCAATTACAAGCTCATAATAACCGCCGTAAACAATTTGGACAGGATAGATTCGTTCCAAACGCTTATAGACTGGATAGTCGAGATATTCGGCGGCGCGGTCTTTTACGGAGGGCTCATCACGGGGCTTTTGGGCGGATGGATATACATTAAGAGGACGGAAAAGAATCCCGCGCCCTACATAGACATGGGTGCGACAGCGATACCGCTTTTCCACGGCTTCGGGCGCATAGGCTGCTTCCTTTCGGGATGCTGTTACGGAGTGCCTTCCGCCTGCGGAGTAACATTCCACAACTCCCTTGTTGAGTCCGCGAACAACGTTTCGAGATTCCCGGTTCAGCTTGCGGAGTCAGCACTCAACTTTCTGCTGTTCCTCCTGCTGTTGACGCTTTTCAAAAAACGGAAGGCTCAAGGCAAGCTGATGCTGCTCTATCTGCTCATATACCCGACGTACCGTTTTATACTGGAGTTTTTCAGGGGTGACGAATATCGCGGCTTTATCGGAGTGCTTTCGACGAGCCAGGTCATATCGCTGCTGCTGTTCATATTTGCCTTGATAATGCTTGCGGTTCGCTCAATGAGAACCGATACAACCGAAAAATAAAGGAGGAATCCTACAATGGAATTTTATGTAGAGCCAAACAATAACGGCAGCAAGCCCTCCAACGGAATGTCCGTCGGCTCGCTGGTGTGCGGAATAATAGGTCTTGTCGGCAATCTCAGCTTTTTTGTCGTGCCTATTCTGAACTTTATATTGCTTGCTATTTCGGCAGCCGCCATATTCATGGGCGCGAACGGCATGAAACAGGCAAAGCTCAATAACGAGCCGCAGGGACTTGCCGTCGCGGGACTTATAACCGGCATCGTCGGAACCGTGATAGGCTTCTTCGGCGTCGCCTGCGTTTCCTGCCTTGGATGTATGCTCTGCTCCTCGGCCCGAAGCGGCAATCTCTCCAATATGTTTGACTTTTTTGACGAGGAAATGGGCGGGGTAATAGAGCAGCTTATTATTCTGAAATGATTCCGTTATTCATTATATTTCAATATAACCATTGATTATATGATGATTAGATGATATAATTTATACAGCAAATGAGCTGAGGCTCAAAAAAACAGGAGGAAACCCAATGAAAAGAATCTTCGCATTGCTCCTTGCCGCCGTTATGCTGGCGGTATGTGTCCCCGTCATGGCGGATGATGTTGTAAGCCCCATCGGCAAAGACATCTCCGGCGTAAACGCCCCGTATCTTACGGCGGGCGGAAATCCTTCCCAGACCAACTTCCTCACAAGCGCTGATTTCGCGTCGCACACCATCACCATACTCAACGTATGGTCGAACAACTGCGGCCCCTGCGTAAATGAAATGCCTCATTTCCAGCGCATCCATGAGGAGTTCGGCGATAGGGGAGTTCTCGTCGTCGGCGTATGCTCCCTTTGGATAAACAGCAGCTATGCTGCCGAGTGGAATCTCCTTCAGTCAAACGGCTACACATACATGAACGTAATACAGGATACCGTTCTTTATAATCTGTATTCTGTAAACCAGTTCGTTCCCCAGACATTCATAGTCAACAGCGAGGGCATCGTTGTCGATTACATTGCGGGAAGCACCAACTACAACAATCTTTATGAGAAGGTCGCCACATGGCTCGGCGAGTATTCGGATGAGTATTATGACGTATCCTACGTTGACGGTCTGACGGGCGAGGTCTTTGAGACCCAGAGCGTCCATATCGGTCAGAAGCCCGTCTATCCCGCGGCTCCCGAACATGAGGGCTATACGTTCTCCGGTTGGGATCCTGAGGTTGCTCCCTATATCACCGAGGATACGACAATCACAGCCAACTACCGCATCGACACATACCGCGTCCGCTTCTATGACAGTCTGACGGGCGATAAGATAGCCACCAAGTACGTTCAGTACGGCAACCCCGTTGAGCCTCCCGCGGCTCCGGAACATGAGGGCTATGTATTCGTCGGTTGGGATCAGGACTTGTCCTTTGTTGCAGGCCCCATGGATGTCTACACCGTCTATGAGGAGCAGGCAAGCAATCCCTACGACATTGACGGCGACGGCACGGTTACTTCCAATGACGCTCTTATGCTTATGAGAGGCGTCCTGAATCTTGCCGACGTTCCCGGCGGCGACATCAACGGCGACGGCGTGGTCGATCTTTCCGACGCCATACTGCTGATGCGCATTGCGCTCGGTCTTAACGGCTGATAATTGATTTTCAAAGCCCTGCGCCCTTTCGGGTTTTCCCGGATAAGCGCAGGGTTTATTGTTAAGTGAACGAAGATTAACTCAACCAAGTATTTAGGATGCCGAGATTGCGACCAAAGGGAGCTGCGTGCGTGTTGTGTTAAGAAATCGCAACGGTGTTGCGATTCAGACTACGAACAAAGTCTGCTTTTCTTGGCTTCCCCTTTGAGGGGAAGCTGTCAGACGAAAGTGCCTATTGAGTTTTTTTGCCACCTCATCCACCACCGCTGAGGCGGCGGTCCCCCTTCCCCTCACAGGGGAAGGCAGGTATTTCCGGCGCATTTGGGGTGTGTCAGCGGTCTGAAATCGCAACGGTGTTGCGATTTTAACGGAACGCCGAAGCAGCTATGCTGTGAGGGAAGCGGACGCACCGCACCGAACTTGGTTAAGCAATTACTCAATGCAACCCTCAGCCGAACCCAGTCGCCCGTTATCAACCTTTTTGACCATTCACCGGATGGTCAAAATCGTGAAACGACCGGTTGATAACCTCCTGCGAGAAATATTCTCGTTTTTGCTGAACATCAGCATGTTAGAGCAGTAAAATGCGGATGAAAGCTTATCGTTGAAAACGACACTTTCTTAAAGCATCGGTTGGCTATTGTCTACTTTGAGTTTAAAAAAAGGAGTAATAAAAATGAACGAGGTATATGAGTTTTTAAAGAAGGCAGGCACTTACTACATTGCGACCTGTGACGGCGATAAGCCCCGCGTGCGTCCGTTTGGAACGGTCGATATTTTTGAGGACAGGCTGTACATCCAGACAGGGCGCGTCAAGCCCGTCGCGCACCAGATGAAGGCGAATCCGAATATCGAGATATGCGCTATGATAGCGGGCAGTTGGATACGCATTGCCGCCGAAGCCGTGCTTGACGAGCGCATAGAGGCGCAGGAGCATATGCTCGAAAGCTATCCCGCGCTCAAGGGCATGTATAAGCCCGGCGACGGCAATAACGAGGTCTATTACTTGAAGAATGCCGAGGCAAGAATATTCACATTCGGCAAGGAACCCGTGGTGATAAACTTCTGACGCGAACCCCGCGCAGGACTGCGGATGAAGCTGTTGGGGTTTGGCGGCGGTATGCGCTTCCCCTTACTAATTGGAATTGCTCACTTGCGTTCTCTTCTTAAGTGTTTACCGTTATCACGCTTTGGTTTTTAGGTTGTTGGCAACCCGTCAATCAGCTTGATGTAGACGAGCATGCTGCCTCCCCTGAGCCAGGGGAGGTGGCGCGGCGCGGTAAAGCCGCCGCGACGGAGGGGTTGTTTTCCTTTGCTTTGATTGGTTTTTGATTTACGAAGGTCGGTTGCGCTGCACGCTCTCGACCTTCCCTGCGCAAGGGAAGGTGGCTTTGAGGCAGTATGCAGAATGCCGAAAAGACGAAAGGGTCGTTTTCCCATATCTCACTTGATTTTTTTGAGGTTGCTTTCAACCCCTCAGTCATCCTCGCTATGCTCGGCTGACAGCTCCCCTTGGCAATGGGAGCCAAGGGGGAGCGTTCTTACATTGTTTGCTTTTTCCTTATCACGCTTGGTTTTTTGAGTTACATACAACCCCTCAGTCATCCTCGCTTTGCTCGGCTGACAGCTCCACTTGCCAATGGGAGCCGAACAGGCTTGCAATTATTTCTGAATGTTTGGTACAAATCAGGCAGCGGTGCGGGGCAAGCAAATGCGGGCAATATTCCGCACATGAAAATTTACATTACAGGAGCTGTTTTCCGCAATCATGTCCGCCGCAGCCATGATGGTTGCCGCAGTCATGGTGTTCGTCGTGTTCATGGTGTTCATGGTGATGATTGCAGACGGCGTCGGGTTTATAATCGAGGCGTCCTTCGGCAAGTGCCTGAGCCGCTTCATCGGCGGAGCCGGAAACTCCGGGGTAGAGGGTTATTCCCGCTTCGGCAAGCGCGCTTCTTGCTCCGCCGCCGATGCCTCCGCATATCAGTGCGTCAACCTCCGCTGTCTTTAAAAAGCCGGCGAGCGCACCGTGTCCCTGTCCGTTGGTGGGAACTGTTCGGGAGGAGGTTATTTTGCCGTCCTCCAGCTCATAGATCTTAAATTCGGATGTATGCCCGAAATGTCCGAATACATTTCCGTTTTCATAGGGTACTGCTATACGCATTGTTCTTTCTCCTTTTTTCTCTATATTGACAGTTTCGCCCATATCAAGGCGATAACTCCCTCCTGATATTATGAGCCGCTTGCCGTTTATCAATGCCTCCGCAAGCTTGCGCCGCGCGCTTGCATATATGGCGGTAACGGTCGTGCGCGAAACCTCCATTTGTTTTGCGCAGCCATCCTGAGTAAGCCCTTCAAGGTCGATGAAGCGTATCGCTTCATACTCGTCAAGGGTGAGCTTCACTTCGTCGGCTCCCTCCGCTTCGTCGGGCGAAAAGCTCCAGTTATCCGGATAACCGCAAATCCTGCGGCAAAGCTGTTTTCTCGGCATGGCCAATCTCCTTATTTAACATATGTCAGCTATAGTTTACCCGCATTGCCGACATATGTCAATACCAAAATCTGCTCATGGATACGCAAAAAGCTCAAAAGGTTCACTATATATTAAAAAAAATACCATGTTGTACTTGAAAAAATAAATAAAAGTGGTAACATATATAAAGCGGCTGTAGTCCCGCCGAGCGGCGGATTGAAACATTCATACAGCGGCATATTGAAACAGGGAGGTTTTAGCAAATGGACATCAAAAAGACGGGCGTTGCCGGAACTATGGAGTCAAGCGACATCATAGTAAGAATAGAGCCCAAGGAAACCGAAGGCATTGAGCTTGAGCTTGAAAGTGCCGTCATGCAGCAGTACGGCAAGCAGATAGAGAGGGTCATTCGAGAGACTTTGGGTGAGCTTGGAGTTACCCGCGCTTATGTCAATGCTGTTGATAAGGGTGCTTTGGACTGCACGGTAGCCGCCCGCACCTCCGCGGCAGCGTATCGCGCCGCCGAGAGCAGCGATTATGTTTGGAAAGAGGTACGCATCTGATGAGCAGATTAAGAAGAAGTATGCTTTTTGTTCCGGGCAACAATCCCGGCATGATAAGGGACGCTCACATTTACGGTTCCGATTCGATAATGTTTGACCTTGAGGATTCCGTCGCCATAACCGAGAAGGACGCGGCAAGGTTCCTCGTTTACAACGCGCTTACAAAGCTCCATTACGGAAAGAAGGAGCTTGTTGTTCGTATAAATGATCTGTCCTCCGGGCTTGGTATCGCTGACCTTGAGGCGATAGTCAGGGCGCAGCCCGATGTAATAAGGCTTCCGAAGACCGACAGCGCGAAGGATGTAATAGAGTGCGAGCGCGAGATAGAGCGCATTGAGCGCGAGGCTGGCATTCCCGTTGGCAAGACGGGCATGATGGCGGCTATCGAGAGCGCGAACGGCGTTCTGAACGCCAAGGAGATCGCTTTCGCGTCCAAGCGTCTTATAGGTATTGCCCTCGGCGCTGAGGACTATGTTACCGACCTCAAGACGACAAGAAGTCCCGAAGGCATCGAGCTTATGTTTGCAAGGGGAATGATAGTCAATGCCGCGAAGGCAGCGGGCATCATGGCTCTTGATACCGTATACTCCGACGTCAACAACGAGGAGGGCTTTGTTGCCGAAGCCACAATGATAAGGAAGATGGGCTTTGACGGCAAATCCGTCATCAATCCGCGCCAGATAGCTCCGCTCCACGCGGTGTTCACCCCCTCCGAGAAAGACCTCACGAAGGCTCGCGCCATAATGGACGCCATAGCCGAGGCGAACGCCAGAGGCTCCGGCGTAGCATCCCTCAAGGGAAAGATGATAGACAAGCCTGTTGTAGCAAGAGCGCAGTACCTGCTTGAGATGGCGGAGCGCGCTAAGACCATTACGGTAGAGGAGATTTAACAGAATATGTTCGACTTTGATTCCATTCCGCACATAAAGGAAGTTTCAGCCTGTCACGGCGCATATAAAGAGGAAAATATAGCTGAAAAAAATCTGACGAGCTTTGACGAGCGTCAGCAGACGTCCAAGAAGGTTCTGCCGAGCCTTGAGGAAGCCATAAAGAGGGTTGGGCTCAAGGACGGTATGACAATATCCTTCCACCATCATTTCCGCAACGGCGACTATGTCATAAACATGGTCATGGACGTCATTGCCAAGATGGGCTTTAAGCATCTCACGCTTGCCGCAAGCTCGCTGACCGATTGCCATTGGCCCCTCATAGACCATATCAAGAACGGCGTTATAGACCATATCGAAACAAGCGGTCTGCGCGGCAAGCTCGGCGACGCGGTATCCCACGGTCTTATGGATTTCCCGGTAATATTCCGCTCCCACGGCGGAAGGGCCGCCGCCATTGAAACCGGTGAGCTGCATATAGACGTCGCTTTCCTCGGCGCGCCCTCCTGCGACCCCTACGGAAACGCCAACGGCTATAACAGGGACAGCGAGGAAGGCTCCTGCTGCGGTTCCCTCGGCTATGCCAAGCTCGACGCGCTCTATGCCGATAAGTGCATAATAATCACCGACCATCTCGTATCCTTCCCGAACACTCCCTTCGGCATACCTGAAAGCCAGGTCGATTACGTCGTCAAGGTTGACAACATCGGCGATCCCAACGGCATAATGAGCGGCGCGACACGCTATACCAAGAACCCCAAGGAGCTTCTCATAGCACAGTATGCAACAAACGCCATAGTCGCTTCCGGCTATTTCAAGGATAATTTCTCCATGCAGATGGGCTCCGGCGGCGCATCGCTTGCCGTGGCGAGGTATCTGCGTGAAAAGATGGTCGAGCAGGACATAAAGTGCCGTTTCGCGCTCGGCGGAATCACGGGCCAGATCGTCCAGATGCACGAGGAAGGTCTTGTAAAGAAGATACTCGACGTTCAGAGCTTCGACCTTATCGCCGCCAATTCAGTCAAGAACAACCGCTTCCATCAGCAGATCGACGCTTCCTATTACGCAAGCTATGTCAACAAGGGCGCGGCTGTAAATCAGCTTGATTTCGTCATACTTTCCGCTCTTGAGGTCGATACCGACTTCAACGTAAACGTAATGACAGGCTCCGACGGCGTTATAAGGGGAGCTGTCGGCGGACATCCCGATACCGCCGCTGGCGCGTCCATGACGATAGTCGTCTGCCCGCTTCTCAGGGGACGCATACCCACCATCTGCTCCAAGGTCAACACCATCTGCACTCCCGGCAAGACGGTTGACGTCGTCGTCACCGATCAGGGCATAGCGGTCAACCCTGCAAGGCCCGAACTGTATGAGAGGTTTGTCGCGGCGGGTCTGCCCGTTACCACAATCGAAAAGCTCCGCGACCGCGCAGAGCGCATCGCCGGAACGCCCGAACCCATTCAGTATACCGATAAGATAGTCGGCGTACTCATGTACAGGGATAATTCCGTCATAGATGTCATCAGGCAGGTTAAGGACTGATAATCAAACAACTTCATGTTTAAGGGCTCCCCCGGAGGCGGAAACTTCCGGGGGGCTGTTATAATAAACAATACGCAATGAGCAATGAAGGATGAATGCGAAACAGGGGCGTTCATCGCTCATTATTCATTCGAGCCGCAGCAGATAAGGCGGCAAGAGGGGGATACAGATGGAATTTTACACGGAAACAGGCGTCTTTTTAAGTCCGGAGCGGCTTAAGAGGACGGAGAGTTTCCTCGATAAAATGGGTTTGCAATATGAGGGCGGGGCGGATTTTACCGTTCAGCTCATATCCGACGACGGGGAGATTCTGGGCAATGGCTGTCTTTGCGGCAGCATACTCAAGTACATAGCCGTGGACGAGCGTTTGCAGGGCGAGGGCGGCGCACTCAAGATAGCCTCCGAGCTGGTAGCCGAGGCTTACAGGCGCGGCATAACCAAGCTCTTTCTGTTCACGAAGGCGTCCAATGAGATGCTTTTTAAGGGCGTCGGCTTTCATACGCTCGCCGCGACGGGCGAGGTATGCTTCATGGAGAACGTCAGGAACGGGCTTTCACGCTGGCTCGGCTCCATCGAAAGACGCTCAGGCAGGACGGGAGCCGTTGTTATGAACTGCAATCCGTTCACGAAGGGACACCGCTTCCTTATCGAAACCGCCTCCAAACAGGTGGATAACCTTATAATATTCGTCGTAAGCGAGGATCGCTCCCGATTCAGCTTCGCGGACAGGCTGGAGATGGTGAAAAGGGGAACGGCGGATATTCCGAACGTCCATGTCTATCCGAGCGGGGATTACATAATAAGTCAGGCGACCTTTCCCACCTATTTTATAAAGGACAAATCAAGGGCGGATTCGATATATGCGTCCCTTGACGCGACGCTTTTTGCCGAAAGGATAGCTCCTCAGCTTGGAATAACGGTGCGTTTTGTGGGGACAGAGCCCTATTGCGCCGTCACAGGGAGGTATAACGAGATAATGAAGCAGGTGCTTCCAATGCACGGGATAGACGTTGTGGAGATAGAACGCACAGGCGGCATAAGCGCGAGCCGTGTACGCGAGGCTTTGGACAGGGGCGAGCTTGACGCGGTGCGCGAGCTGGTTCCCGAAACAACTTACGAATACATTTGCGATAAAAATATAGCGACCAACGGGAGCCGCGCGGGCGTATAGTGTTAAGAAATCGCAACGGTGCTGCGATTTTAACGGAACGCCGAAGCTGCTATGCAGCGAGGGAAGCGTACGCGCCGCGATAGGTGCTTCAACCTCGATAAATCAAGCGTGATTTACCGCTCCGCGAGATATATCCCTGCGTTTTCTGAAGATTAGGAGGAAAAAGTCGCGGAGATTGGATAAAGCTCATTGTTGTTAAACAACCGTTATTTAATATGTAATTAATATAGAGGTAAAACATGAATGAAATAAAATGCGACGAAAAGCTCTGCGCGGCATGTGGGCATTCCTGCTCGCACAGCCATCACGCGGAAAGAATAGCTTCAAAGCCGGTCACTGTCGAGGACATGGCATTAAGGCGCGAGGCGAGGGCGGCAAGACAGAAGCAGCTCATAAGGGAGCATGGAGCCAATGTGGTATGCTTCACGCTGAACATAGCAGGCCCGATAAAATATTCGGAGTCGATAGAAATATGCTTCAATGTGGGCGTGGATGAGCTTTTTAAGGCTTTTGGCAATTTCAACATAAAGCCCGTGCATGAGGAGTATCATATTGACAGCACAGGCTGCGAGGGGTTTTTTGTCATTCGCGGCAGCGCAAAGCTCATAAAGGCGGTAACGGTCAAGCTTGAGGAACGCTTCGGCTTCGGCAGACTTTTCGATATAGACGTTATTGACAAAAAGGGCGTCAAGCTTGAAAGACCCAAGGCCAGAAAATGCTTCGTATGCGACAAGCCCGCAATCGAGTGCGCGAGGAACCGCACGCATACATTGGATGAATTGAACGGCACGATCAAGGACTTGCTGAGGGACTCCGTAGCCTATGCCGCGTCGATGGCGGCGTTCAACGCGCTCGTTGACGAGGTCGAGACCACGCCCAAGGCAGGGCTTGTCGATGGGAACAATACGGGCGCGAATACCGATATGGACATTGGACATTTCAAACGCTCGGCAAAAGCTCTCGCGCCCTATTACTATGCGATGGCATATGCCTCCTCGGATACGGAGATTCCCGAAAGCGGACACGGCAAGGGCTGTGAAACCGACGAGGACATAAACTGTGCCGATTGCCCCACCCATGAGAGCTGCAAGCTTGAGCATGGGGCGAGCCTTATGACAAAGCTCACCATACTCGGCGTCGCGGCTGAGGCAAGTATGAAGGAAGTGACCGGTGGCGTCAATACGCACAAGGGAGCCATATACTGTCTGGGCTTGCTTGTGTCGGCATACGCCAAGCTCGTTTCAAATGGTATGTCCCATGAAGCGCTTGATATATTTGACGAGGCGAAGCGTTTGGCGGCGTTAAGACCCGAACCCGGACGCGGAACCAACGGAGCGGAGGCGAGAGAGCGTTACGCCTCCCTTGAAGGGGAGAATGTCTCGTTCGGAGCGGACGCCGAAGCGAGAGCGGGCTTCCCGGCGGCGGTCAATGCCTATCGCCGCATACTCGGCTTCAGGCTCATGGGCTTCGACGATAACGATTGCTACGCGCTCGCGCTGATAGGCATTATGGCGGAGCTGTATGATACCAACGCCTACAAGAGAGCGGGACGCGAGGGCGCGGAGTTTGTAAGAAGCAGAGCCGCCGAGATAGCCGCCATGCCGCTTTCGGCAAGGCTTGCCGAGGCGGAGGTGTTTGACAGGGAGCTTATTGAGAGAAATATCAACTGCGGAGGCGCGGCTGATATGCTTGCGGCAGCCATATTCATGGATAAGCTGTGCGTGTACAATGACCGCCGTCACGGCGAGGAAAACGAACATCATCATGGATGATATTACGCCCAAAAGAGAATACGATAACCGACCGATAGGCGTCTTTGACAGCGGCTTCGGCGGGGCAAGCACGCTCAGGAACATACTCGCGGAGCTTCCGTATGAACGGTTCATCTACTATGGCGATAACGCCAACGCTCCCTATGGCGACAAGCCGGAAACGGAGATATTGAGGCTTTCCGAGCAGGCGGCGGAGTTCCTGCTCCATAAGGGCGTCAAGGCACTTGTCGTCGCCTGCAATACCGCTACCTCAGCGTCCATAAACGCGCTGAGGAAGAAGCTGGATGTGCCGGTCGTGAGCGTCGAGCCTGCCATAAAGCCTGCCTGCGCCGTGGAGGGTTCGGGCAAAATACTCATGCTCGCAACTCAGGCGACCACAAGGCTCGCAAGATACCGTGCGCTTCAGGCGCGTATGCCCGATCCCGAAAGGGTAATAAATGTAGGATGCTCCGGGCTTGTCGAGCGCATAGAGGCAGGTATAACCGCAGAGGACGCCTTTGACGATATTCTTTGGGAAAAGCTCGCAGATTTCGAGGGCATGGAGATTGACGGCATCGTGCTCGGATGCACGCATTACCCGTTTATAATGCCTGCCGTAAGACGGTACGCAAGGGCGCATTTTAAAGGCGGGTGCAGGATTTTTGACGGCAATCAGGGTACGGCGAGACAGTTGAAGCGCGTGATTCGGGAGTATGCCTGCGAAGCCGAACCCGTTGCGCCGGACGGCAGGGTGCGCTTCTTCACAAGCGGCTGTGCCGAAGCCTGCGAACCCATATTCAGAAGACTGTTGGAGATACCGATTTATGAGTAATGAATTGAAAAATGAATTGAGAAATGAAAAGGGTCAAACGCTGTCGGAGTTTCTTGCCGAGTATGACCCGTCGTTGTATGAGCATCCGAGCGTGACCGTAGACAACATAATATTTGCCGACATCGACGGCAGGAGTGCGGTGCTTCTTATAAAGAGGCGCAACCATCCCTTTATAGGCTGTTGGGCGTTTCCGGGCGGCTTCCTTGAAAAAGGAGAGGACGTCGCGGAGGGCGCGGCGCGTGAGCTTATTGAGGAAACGGGAGTTCACGGCGTGCGCCTTCGGGAGCTTGGCGTATACGGCAGACCCGACAGGGATCCGCGCGGCTGGATAATAACCGTGGCGTTCACGGCTCGGCTTCCCGAAGGACAGCTTCCCAAAGCCGCCGACGATGCCGCCGACGCAGACCTTTTCTATGTCGATTGCGACAGCGCGGCGGGCATGACGGGGAATATAACTCTCACGGCAAAAAGGAGCGCAACCGTCATAAAAGTCCCGTACAGCATCAGGGACGGACGCGCCGAATTCATTCCCGCGGAGGGCATCGCGGGCGACCACTCGCAGATACTTGCCGACGCCCTTATAAGGCTTGGCATGATCAACCTCAAGGATGAGTGAAAAAGCGACGACCTTCTTTTTTGCCACCTCATCCACCACCGCTGAGGCGGCGGTCCCCCTTCCCCTCAGAGGGGAAGGCAGGTATTTCCGGCGCGTTTGGGGTTTGTCAGCGGTTTGAGCTTCCCCTCAAGTAGACAATGATTAACTAACGCCTTAAAAAGTGTTGCTTTTAAACAATAGGTTCGCGCCTATCGCGGCGCGTGCGCGCTGACCCGCGCGGCTCCCTTTGGTCGCAATATCAATACTATCAGAGCTTTCTGATTTAATCAGCATTTACTCAAGGGGAAACCCAAAAGCGAATTTTTCAATAAGCAAAGCGCGGGGCTTTTGCCGCTCCGCGCTTTAGTATTACCCGTATTAAAATCAGTCCTCTTCCTCTTCTTCGGGAAGGTTGGCGTTATGATAGACGTTCTGGACATCGTCGTCGTCATCGAACATATCGAGGAGTCTTTCGACCTTCATGACCTGTTCGGGATCGCTCACGTCAACGGTGGTCTGGGGTATCATGGCGACCTCACCGGAGAGGATGTTGAGCTTCATGCCCTCAAGGGCTTCTCTGACGGCGTAGTAATCACCGGGAGCCGTATAGACCTCAAAGCAGTCGTCCTGCGGAACGAAATCCTCCGCGCCCGCGTCGAGAGCGCTCATCATAAGCTCGTCCTCGTCGATGTCGGAGGTGCGCTCGATTACTATGACGCCCTTCTTGTCGAACATGTAGGATACGCAGCCGGAATTGCCCATGCCGTTGCCGTACTTGTCGAATATGTGACGAAGCTCGGCGGCGGTACGGTTCTTGTTGTCGGTTACGACCTCGACTATGAGCGCGATGCCGGCGGGGCCGTAGCCCTCATATGTACCTTCCTCATAGTTGACGCCCGCGCCTTCACCGACCGCCTTCTTGATGGAACGGTTGATGTTGTCGTTGGGCATGTTGGCAGCCTTCGCCTTGGCTATGACGTCGCGCAGCTTGGAGTTGTTGGCGGGATCGCCGCCGCCCTCCTTAACAGCTATGGCTATCTCGCGTCCGATCTTTGTGAATATCTTACCGCGCGCGTTGTCGGTCTTCTCTTTCTTGTTCTTAATGTTAGCCCATTTGGAATGTCCGGACATATTAAACCTCCTGAATAATAATCAAAAATCAAAAATCAATTTATCGGTTTGCAGACAGCAACGACTCTTGTGAGCGACATCTGCCTGTCATAGTCGAAATCGCCCAGACAGGTTATGAGCGTAAGCCGCCTTTCACCGCCCACCGCCATCACGCTTTCGGGCATCGAGTCGTATTTGTAATTGGCTATCTCGTCAACCACATAGAAAATGCTCTTACCGTCCTTCATAGTAACGCATACGCGGTCGCCCTTGTGAAGCCCTTTGTGAAGCACGGCGAAAAGTCCCTTTTGACCACTGTAACGGTTATGCCCCGCGATTATGCAGTTGCCCTCCTGATTGGGAGCCGCGCCGTATTTGTACCATCCGGCGACGTCATGCTTGGGTATGGTCTCCATCTCGCCCTTGGAGTTAAGACCTACCGGCTGTACGGCTACCGCTATCTCATGCCCCTCAAAAAAGATGCTTACAGGCTCTATTGCGGGTTCGGGAGTTGCCTCCGGCGGAGGCTTTGTGGGCTGCTCGGATGTGTCTTCCGTGTTCTCGTTCGCCGCGTCAGTCGCGGTGCTTGTGGCGGCATAGTCCGCCGGCGGGAAAGTCACGTTCGGCTTCTCGGCGGAGCTTCTGTTGAACAAATCCGTCTGATCGCGGAGTATTATGAATATGCCGAACAGGATAAGGCTCGCGGAAATCAGGTACAGTATCGTGTTGAATACCCGATTCCTGCGGCGTCTTTTCAGCGCGGCGCGCTCCTCCTGTTCGGTTGTGAATACGTTTTTCTCCATACGGTATCATTATATCAAATAAATTGACCGTTGGCAACAGGAAAAATCGGCAAACAGCATTAATGAATATTTCATTTTACAGACGATGCCCGCCGCGTCGGTTCGGGCGGGATGAGCTTCATCCGAGATCATCTTTCCGACATCAGAATGCCCATTATTCGTTTTTGAGCCTCTTTAAGCTCGGCGTTTACCGAGGAGGATATTTGGGCGGTGGTTGGGACGACGACGAACATTTTGCCGCCGATATTGGTGAACACGCGGCAGGGATGGTACTGCTCATCGACTATCGAAACATATCCGCCGGAGGTGCGCTTGAGCTTTATCTCGGCTATGAATGTATCGTTGGCAGTCGAACGCGCCATGCTCGAAACGAAATTGCCGAGCGAATACATGCAAAGCACCCTGCGTCCGCCGCTTGTCGTTATCCAGCTCACGGGCTGTACGGCATGGGAGTGGGAGCCGCATATCAGGTCAACGCCCGCCTCCGCCATCTGCTTCGCGTGGGAGCGCACCTCCTTGGTGGGCGTGTTCATATGCTCGATTCCCCAATGGTTGTACGCTATAATGAACTCCGCGCCCGCCGCTCTCGCCTTCTTTACATCCCGCTTTACGGCGTCAATGGAGTAGCAGTTCACCATGTATTCCTTGTTGGACTTCTCGATAACCCATTTCCTGCTGTTATAAAGCTCGGTGTAGGAAAGCAGAGCCACCTTGATGCCGTTTACGTTCAGCATCACATAATGCTTGTCGTCCGCGCTGCGGAAAAGCCCGGTATTCGGGAAGCCGTAGCTGTCCACGGCGTCGAGCGTGGCGAGTATTCCGTTTGTGCCGGTATCAAGACAATGATTGTTCGCAAGCACCAGCGCGTCAAAGCCCGCGTACTTGACCGCCTGCAAATAGGAGGACGGCGCGTTGCAGTAGGGAAGTCCGTCCAGATTCTTCATCGCCGTCGAATAAAGGGATGAGGAATCCAGCATGGTTTCAAGATTGCCTATCGCGCAGTCCGCGCGTGAAAGTATCGGACGCACATACTCGAACGATGGCAGAAAATTGTATTTTGCGCCCCCGCTTGCCTGCTGTGTCGCGGCATACTGCTGACCGGCAAGGCACATCAAATCCCCGACGAACATGAATGTCGCCTCGTTCGGAATGGGCGTCGGAGTCGGAGTGGGCGTGGGCGTCGGAGTCGGCGTCGGAGTGGGGGTCGGCGTCGGAGTCGGCGTCGGAGTGGGAGTTGGAGTAGGCTCCGGAGTCGCTATATGAACATAGCCGTCGTCCTCCTCACTTTCGGTCGGCGTCGCGTGCTGCGCCTCGATTTGACGCTCCGTTTCGGATGCCTCGCCGATGTTCACATATTCGGGAGCGCAGGCTATTAACTGCGACCCGATGATTATTAATGCCATAAGCCATAAAACAATTTTTTTGATGCTCATACTGGTTGCTCCTCAAGCATTGATTTATTCTTGCCAATGCTTATTCCTTTGTGATGAAACTATTATAAACCATTATAAGGCGCGGCATCAATAGCCGTCGGCTTGACGTAAATAATATACTGACCTTTTTCCGTTTCCAACAAGGGATGACGATAAAAATGTGTAAAATATATTATTAATATGTATTGCAAATTAATTATAAGGTGGTATAATAATAGTGAAAGCGGGAGAGCATATGAATGTCTGCCGCTTATAATACTAAGTATGAATAGAATTCTCCGAAGGAGGTGCGTGTATGTCCAAGAGTATTTATTCATTGGTGCTTGACGACGAGGTTATAGCCCTCATCGACCGCATGGCATACAGCAAGAACACAAGCCGATCCGCGCTTATAAACCGGCTGTTAGCCGAGCAGGTCGGTTATTCGACACATGAGATGCAGACGCGGGACATATTCAAAAGGATGGAGGATATGCTTGCGGACACGCTCATGCCCATGCTCGGCGAATCGGGGGACACGACAATGCGGTTAAGATCCGCGCTGTCCTACAAATACAATCCGACTGTCAAGTACACGATAGCCCTCGGACGGGACGGGCAGAGCATAGGCGAGCTTCGGGCGCAGGTCAGGAGCAGGAGCGACGGCTTTACGCTTGTGATGCTCCAGTTCTTCAAGCTGTGGTCAAGGCTTGAGGAGGTATACATAGGCAAGACGGACATATTCTTCGAGCCGGGAAGGCTGACGCGAAAGCTTGTGCCGCACAGAAAATCCGACGGCGTGATATGCGAATCGGTCGATGGCGAGTCCATCGCCGCGTATGTGAATGCCTTTGACGGCGCGATGAAAGCGTTTTTCAGCCGTGTGAACGAGCCTGCGGACGCAAGCTCCGCCGCGGAAGCGCATATGGCGAACTACATAAGAAACAACGATATTATAATGTAAAGACGGGGTGATATTATGAACACCAACAGACTTACTCAAAAAAGCATAGAAGCCATTCAAAAGGCGCAGAGCCTTGCGGCATCGAACAGCAATACCATGATCGAGCAGGTGCATCTGCTCTATGCCCTCGTATCCCAGAATGAAGGCTTGATACCGGCTCTTTTAAAGAAGCTCGGCGCGGAGCCGTCGATGCTTGCCAATGACGCCATGAACGCCATCGGCGGTCTTGCGAGGATTTCAGGAGGAACACAGGAGGGTTATGCCTCCGCGCAGCTCGGAGCGGCACTTGACGCCGCCGAAAAGCGTGCCGAAGCCATGCATGACGAGTACACGAGCGTCGAGCATCTCTTTCTCGGACTTATCGAAAAGCCCGATCAGACGGTCAAGCCCCTGCTCAAAAAGTACGGATTGACCGAGGCGGGTTTCCTTGCCGTATTGAAGGAGGTCAGGAGCAACCGCCCCATAACCGGGGACGATCCCGAAAGCACATATGACGTGCTTAAAAAGTACGGCTCCGATCTTGTGGAGCTTGCGAGGGAGCAGAAGCTTGACCCCGTCATAGGCAGGGATGATGAGATAAGGAATGTTATAAGGATACTTTCGAGAAAGACCAAGAACAATCCATGCCTTATAGGTGAGCCGGGCGTCGGCAAGACCGCCATAGCGGAGGGGCTTGCGCTGCGCATAGTGCGCGGGGACGTGCCTGAGAACCTCAAGGACAGGAGTGTTTTCTCGCTGGATATGGGCGCGCTGGTCGCCGGAGCCAAGTACCGCGGCGAATTTGAGGAACGCCTCAAAGCCGTATTGCAGGAGATAAAGCAGTCCGACGGCAGGATAATACTCTTCATAGACGAGCTGCATACCATAGTCGGCGCGGGCAAGACCGACGGCGCAATGGACGCCGGCAACCTGTTAAAGCCAATGCTCGCACGCGGCGAGCTGCATTGCATAGGCGCGACCACGCTTGACGAGTACCGCAAATACATCGAGAAGGACGCCGCGCTTGAAAGGCGTTTCCAGCCCGTAATGGTGGATGAACCCTCCGTTGAGGATACCATATCCATACTGAGGGGCTTGAAGGAGAGGTATGAGGTCTTCCACGGCGTGAAGATAAACGACGCCGCTCTCATCGCCGCGGCGGAGCTTTCCAACCGTTACATATCGGACAGGTTCCTTCCCGATAAGGCTATCGACCTTGTCGATGAGGCGTGTGCGCTCATAAAGACAGAGATAAACTCCATGCCGGCGGAGCTTGACGACATCCGTCGCCGCATAATGCAGCTTGAGATAGAGGAAACGGCCCTTAAAAAGGAAACGGACAGGGTATCTCAGGAGAGGCTTGACAATATCAGGAAGGAGCTTGCCGAGGAGCGCGACCGCTTCAATGAGATGAAGGTCAAATTCGATGAGGAGAAGGAATCAATAGAAGCCGTTCAGAAGCTTCGCTCCGATATTGACGCGGCAAACGCGAAGATGCAGAAGGCGGAGAACGAATACGACCTCAATCTTGTGGCGCAGATACGCTACGGCGAGCTTCCCAAGCTCAAGGCGGAGCTTGAGAGCAAGGAAAAGGAGCTTGCCGAGAAGGATAATTCGCTCCTGCGCGACCGCGTTACCGAGGATGAGATCGCCCGAATAGTCGCAAGATGGACGGGTATCCCGGTAACGAAGCTCATGGAGAGTGAGCGAGAGAAGCTTTTGAGGCTTGACGATAAGCTCCACGAGCGCGTCGTAGGTCAGAATGAAGCCGTCGAAGCCGTGGCTGACGCCATATTGAGGTCAAGGGCGGGCATACAGGACCCGAACAGACCTGTCGGCTCATTCCTGTTCCTCGGCCCCACGGGCGTCGGCAAGACCGAGCTTGCCAAGGCGCTTGCCGAGGCGTTGTTCGACGATGAACGCTCCATCGTCCGCATTGATATGAGCGAGTATATGGAGAAGTATTCCGTATCCCGCCTGCTCGGTGCGCCTCCGGGCTATGTCGGATATGACGAGGGCGGTCAGCTTACCGAGGCGGTCAGAAGAAAGCCCTATGCGGTTGTGCTTTTTGATGAGATCGAAAAGGCGCATCCCGACGTGCTGAACGTGCTTTTGCAGGTGTTGGACGACGGCAGAGCGACCGACGGTCAGGGCAGAACCGTTGATTTCAAGAATACCATCATAATTATGACGAGCAATCTGGGCTCCGAGCTGCTGCTTGAGGATATGGGCGGCAATGGAAGGATATCCGACGAAACGAGAGCCAATGTGTCAAGGCTCCTGCGCACTCATTTCCGTCCCGAATTTATAAACCGCCTGGATGAAACGGTCATGTTCAAGCCACTCTCCGCGTCCGATATGACAGAGATAGTCAAGCTCATGGTCAAAAAGCTCGCCGAGCGCATGAAGGAGCGTACCCTCACGCTCGACATCACCGACGCCGCGCTCGCCTATATAGTGAGCAACGGCTCCGATCCTCAGTTCGGCGCAAGACCGCTCAAGAGGTTCATCGCTCAGAATGTCGAAACGCTCCTCGCAAGGAGGATTCTTGCCGATGATCCCGCACCCTATTCCACATTGACCGTGGACGCCGACGAAAACGGGCTTATTATTAAATAACTTAATTTGCGCTGATCAACGTGTTCGGCTCCCCTGCGCAAAGGGGAGCCGACAGGTTATAATTTGAAGTGCAGCACTCACCAAAAAGGGGACAGCTTGCGGACAAAGTCCGAGTTGGCTTCCCCTTGAGTAAATGCTGATTAAATCAAACCGGCTCTGATAATAATGATATTGCGACCAAAGGGAGCCGTGCGGCTCGCAAAGCTCGCGGGGACGGTTTGTTTGCACAAACCGTCCCCTGCAGATCAAGCAAATGCTTTTACATGTTTATTTTCCAAATGACGTATGCGTCGTTCATAGCCGCAGAGATGTATACCGTGCCGTCGGAAAGGATGCAGAAATGGCAGTCCATATCCACGATTTCATCACTTATGTTGAAGGGCATCATTACATAGGAAACAAAATTGCCGTTGCTGTCAACCTTGACTAAGGAGGCTCTCCATTCCTCATCATTGGTTTGCGTGTTTTCATACGGCTCGTTCAACTGGAAATAGTAATTGCCTTCATTGTCAATGCCCACAAGTCGATTGTAGCCATCGGGCATTATACATTCACCGCCGTTCGGAAAAACAATCGTGCAGACCTTGGTATCAGCGTCATATTTACGAGAGCAGATAGTATCGCCAACGATCCATTGAGAGTTATCCGAACAGTAATAATTAATATCTCCTTCTTCGTTGTATTCGTCGTGGATAAAGCTTATTTTATCGTTGCTGCTGTATATAGCGCAATCGGCTTCCAAATAATCCGAATAATCGAAGGATACGCTTGTTTCACCCGTTTGTGCATCTGTTATTCCGCTTATTGTGCAGATATTGCCATTGGCAAAGCATGCGCAGTTACCCAAGCAATTAGCACTCTCAACGCGATAGGCGAATCCGTTCTCATCATATTTCTGTATCTTTCTGTCGGTATTCACATATATGTCTTTACCGTCCACGGTAAACCATGACGGGCCGTAATTATGGTTCACGCCCTCTTGGTAATTCGTGTACAGCACGGTATTCCCGTCTGCATCTTCGGACAGCGAAGTGCCGACATATGGCTTGAGCCTTAAAACCTCCTCGGCGCATTCGTTGAAATCAAGGACGGCATACTTTGATTCCTCGGTGGGAGTTACAGCTTCCGCAGTATTTTCAGCCGTTTCCGTAGCGGCGGATTCGGTTTTCTCCGTTGCCGCCTCTGTGGGCGCAGGCTTGGTCTCGTCGGGATTGCATCCGGCGAATGCCGATGCCATGGCTGCCGCGGCAATGATTGCCGCCAATACGTTCTTTTTCATATGTATTCTCCTTGTTATACAG
>CADAGD010000053.1 GCA_902787375.1 uncultured Eubacteriales bacterium | reverse complement strand
GCCCTCATACACCGAAAGTACTGTGCTGGCGACGGCATGGGAGGATAGGCAGCTGCCGGATTCCAAACAGAAGAGCATCCCATTGGGGTGCTCTTTCTGTTTCTGAAAACCATATTTGCCCATCCATTACCGTTGAAGAACCGACTCTTTATTTTATCAAATCCTTTTTCTTGCTCGGCTTGATTGACCTTTTCACTCGGATATTGTATAATGAATCAAGAAAATGTCAGACTTTGGGGGAAGTGCTATGAAAAAAACTGCGAAAACCGACAGCGGGGATACGTTATTGGCCGACTTTAAGAGGCGGTTTAATAAGCGTTGGAGCGGTTTTAAGACATGGATTTCCCGAAGGAGATTTTCAAAATGGATTTCCCGAAGCCGTCAAAGATTAAGGTTTTGGCTTCGTCACAGGGGCGTTTCCATAGAGCCGAGCATACCGACGGATGATCTATACGATGAGGAGAAGTATCCCGGCGGGCTTTTTGCCACATACGAGTGTAGGCTGAGGTCGGCATTCAAGGACGAGCGCGTGCGCAACATTGCGGTCGTCGGCAATTACGGCGTGGGCAAGAGCAGCATAATCCGTTCATATAATGTACTTCATGGGGGCAGAAAAAAGAGCTATTTATACATATCGCTTATAGATTTCAATTTCACAAGGGATTTTTTCGGCGCCGCTTCGGAAAAGCGGAAGCTTGAGGGTGATGAGCTTGATGCTGAGATAGAGCGTTTTGAAAAGTATCTTTTAAGTCAGGTCTTGACGAGGGCGAACGACATAACGCTTCCCGAATCGGGCTTCAAGCTGATACCCAAAAAGCGGTTCGGGAGCTGCTTGCCGTGGGCTTCGTTCGGGCTTTTTACGGTTTCCGTTCTGCTGCTTGTATTCCGTTCGCAGTTCGCGGAGGCTCTGAATCTCATATTAAACCTCTTTAAAACAAGTATAGATAACCCCGATGTGTTGCAGCCGTATCTTTACATTGCGATTGGCGGCTTCTTTATAACGCCCGCCATAGCCACACTTAAACATCTCAGGAGGAACATCGTATTCGGCGGCTTGAAGCTCAAATTCGGGAGGAGCGATTCCGAGTGCGAAACGGATTTTAAGAACAGGCTCTCCAACGAGAAGTCGTATCTGGACAGGCATTTGTTTGAGATGATATACGCGCTTGAGAGCATTTCCGACGATATAGGGAATACGGTCGTTTTCGAGGATTTCGACAGGCTCGATGAGAACGTCTGCATAGACATATTCTCCAAGCTTTCCCGCCTTTGCAGGATGATAAACGACAGGGGCAAGCGCATCCGATTCGTTTATGCCTTCAACAATTCCATATTCAGCTTAACCAAGAACAACAAGCTCTTTGACTATGTGCTTCATGTCCAGCCCATCGTGAACAGGGCTTCCGCCGGAATGCAGCTCAAGAGGATGCTTAAAGATATGCTCAATGGCAATGACCAGAATTCTGTTCCGGAGGGAAAACTGTCAAGGATAGTTACGGATCATGGCGTCAAGAAGGACGAGGAGCTGACGTCGAATGATATGATAAAACCTGTCAGCTTCAGCTCCCGGACGGCGTTGATCGGGCTGATAGATGCTGTCAAGGACGAGGAATGGGATTTGATAGGTCGCTGCGCGTATGATATGCGCTCTATGAAGCATATCGTCGAGGATTTCAGGCTCTTTGCCGCAAGTATGCTCTCGATGGATCGCCTGCCCGCCAGAAGCTGGCTCCCGTTCGTCATATACAGGAACATAATGCACAGGGATTTCCACAGGGCGCACGGCGGGGATTCCGTGTTCGATACGAAGGATAAGAATGAACGGCACGAGATGATATATGACGGTATCGACGGCAGCGATATATATAAGGAAGATGTGTGCGAGCTTCTTGAGATGTTCATAAGCAAAGGGTATCTGGACAGGAAAGCCATCAACAGGCTGACTACCGTATCGGATTATGATATGAGCATTGATGAGCTTATCAATATCGCGTCGAGTATAAATGCGAAAACCGCTTCCGGCAAGCAGGAGTTGGCGAACATATTTGACAGGATTGCCGAATTCTTTAAGCGTTCATTTAAATACGATCCGGCTTTGGAATACTATGAAAGAGCAGCCGATTTGCGGAGAGAGGCATTGGGTGTAGAGCATTCGGATACCGCAGACAGCTACAACAATATAGCGGAAGTGTATAGAGCCAAGGGCGAATACGACCTTGCGTTTTTGTACCATAAAATTGCGTTGGCGATAAGAGAGAATGTGCTTGGTAAGGAGCATCCCGATACCGCAACAAGCTACAACAATATAGCGGGAGTGTATTACGCCAATGGCGAATACGACCGTGCGCTTGAGTATTGTGAAAAGGCGATTGCGATAAGAGAAAAGGTGCTTGGCAAGGAGCATCCCGGTACCGCAGCAAGCTACAACATTATAGCGTTAGTGTATGACGCCAAGGGCGAATACGACCTTGCGCTTGAGTACAGTGAAAAGGCGTTGGCGATAGATGAAAAGGTGCTTGGCAAGGAGCATCCCGATACCGCAGACAGCTACAGCAATATAGCGTTAGTGTATGACGCCAAGGGCGAATACGACCGTGCGCTTGAGTACCATGAAAAGGCGTTGGCGATATATGAAATCGTGCTTGGCAGGGAGCATCCCTATACCGCGACAAGCTACAACAATATAGCGGGAGTGTATAGAGCCAAGGGCGAATACGATCGTGCGCTTGAGTATTGTGAAAAGGCGTTGGCGATAGATGAAAAGGTGCTTGGCAAGGAGCATCCAAATACCGCAACAAGCTACAACAATATAGCGTTTGTGTATAGAGCCAAGGGCGAATACGACCATGCGCTTGAGTATTGTGAAAAGGCGTTGGCGATAAGAGAAAAGGTGCTTGGCAAGGAGCATCCCGATACCGCAACAAGCTACAACAATATAGCGGGAGTGTATTACGCCAAGGGCGAATACGACCTTGCGCTTGAGTACAATGAAAAGGCGTTGGCGATAGTAGAATGGGTGCTTGGCAAGGAGCATCCCTATACCGCAACAAGCTACAACAATATAGCGAGAGTGTATGACGCCAAGGGCGAATACGACCTTGCGCTTGAGTATTATGAAAAGGCGTTGGCGATAAGAGAAAAGGTGCTTGGCAAGGAGCATCCCTATACCGCAACAAGCTACAACAATATAGCGGAAGTGTATAGAGACAAGGGCGAATACGACCATGCGCTTGAGTACGCTGTAAAGGCGTTGAATATAAGGGTGAAGAAGCTGGGCAAAGAGCATCCGGATACGAAAAAGACGTATGAGCTTCTGCACGAAATATATGACAAGACCGAATTTAAAGGCGGCAGCAAACCCTCGTTTGAGGAATGGCTTGAATCGGAGCGAAAGAAGCGTTCGGCGGATTCAGGCAAAGCTTCGGAAGAACAGTAAGCTTTGCCTTTCCCTGCGATGGGAAGGTGGCGCGGCATAGCCGCGACGGATGAGGTGGAAAGATGTGGAAAGAAGTGAAAAAGAGGAAGCTTGCATCTTCCAACGCGCTATCTCACTCTCCTTCCCTCGCCGGGGAGTGTTTTACACATCACGAGGTCATAGGTTCTGATATTATCGGAAATGACGAGTCCGTTATTGGCGAACTCGATTGCGAGCTTGGCGCAGGCGATTGAATCGCTGTCGGCGCGGTGGTGATCGAGGGGGATGCCGAGGTATGAGCAGAGTGTATCGAGGCGGTGATTGGGCAGGCTCGGATACAGCTTTCGAGCCATCCTGACGGTACAGGCATAGTTGAAAAAGCGGTCGGTATCAATGCGGTAAGCCCTCAGGCATTTGGCAAGCACGCTCATATCGAAGGGGGCGTTATGCGCGATGAGTATGCTGTTCTCCATGACGGAGCCGATGTCCTTCCAGACCTCATCGAACGTGGGGGCTTGCGACGCCAGCTCCGGCGTTATTCCGGTCAGGCCGATATTGAAGTAGTCAAAATAGGTTTCGGGGTTTATAATGGTATTATAAGTGGCGCGAATACGTCCGTTTTCGATAACGGCAAGTCCTATCGCGCTCATGCGGTCGTTGCGGCTGTTTGGAGTTTCGACATCAAAGGCTATAAATCGTTCCATATTTCACTCCTTTGCGCATGATTATACACGAATTACCATGGAAAGGCAATACATGAAAGAGCAGATAACATTTTTTGGACACGACATACCCCAGCCGCTTGCCTCAAGAATGCGGCCGAGGGCAATAGACGATATAGTGGGGCAGGAGCATTTGCTCGGCAGGGAGCGGGTACTGCGCCGAATGATCGAGCAGGACAGGGTGACGTCCATGATTTTCTGGGGGCCTCCCGGCGTGGGAAAGACCACGCTTGCCTCGGTCATAGCGCATCAGACAAAGGCGGAATTTATTGAGTTTTCGGCGGTCACGAGCGGCATCAAGGAGATCAAGGACGTGATGCGGCAGGCGGATGAGAACCGCAAATTCGGGGAAAAAACGATAGTGTTTGTCGATGAGATACACCGCTTCAACAAGGCGCAGCAGGACGCCTTCCTGCCGTTTGTGGAGAAGGGCAGCATCGTCCTCATAGGCGCGACGACCGAAAACCCGTCGTTCGAGGTGAACGGCGCACTGCTCTCAAGATGCAAGGTTTTCGTCCTTAAACCCCTCTCAAAGGAGGATATTCGGAAGCTGCTTGAAAGAGCGGTCGGAAGTCCCGAAGGCTTCGGCAAACAGCCCGTCGAATTTGAGGACGGCGCACTTGACATAATCGCCGCCTTTGCCAACGGCGACGCCAGAACCGCGCTTTCAACACTCGAAATGGCTGTGCTGAACGGCGATATGGTCGAGGGCAGAACGCTCGTCACAATACGGGACGTCGAGCAATGCACATCCAAAAAATCCCTGCTCTATGATAAAAACGGCGAGGAGCATTACAATCTCATATCCGCGCTCCATAAGTCCATGCGCAATTCCGACCCCGACGCCGCCGTCTACTGGCTTGCCCGTATGCTTGAGGCGGGGGAGGATCCCATTTACGTCGCACGCCGCGTTACAAGATTCGCAAGCGAGGACGTCGGGCTTGCCGATCCCCGTGCGCTGGAGCTTGCCGTCGCCGCGTTCCAAGCCTGCCATCTCATCGGTATGCCCGAATGCTCCGTGCATCTTACTCAGGCGGTCGTCTATATGTCCCTCGCTCCCAAATCCAACGCGATGGAGGTCGCCTACAATATGGCGAAGGAGGACGCCGTCAAACAGCTTGCCGAGCCGGTTCCCCTCAATATCCGAAACGGCGTCACAAAGCTCATGCGCGATATTGGCTACGGCAAGGGCTATGTCTATGCCCATGATACCGAGGATAAGCTCTCCGATATGCAATGCCTGCCCGATTCACTCAAAGACAGGGAGTATTATATTCCGACCGAACAGGGCGTGGAGGGCAGATTCAAACAGCGGCTTGAGAGCATAAAGGCTTGGAAGCGTGAGCATGGAAACAATAAATAGGTTGCATTTACTGTCATTTAATGATATAATTAGTATATTGAAATAAAAAGGGAGGTAATTCATATGGCAGACGCCAAAAAGACAGAAAGTACGACGAATGCGGGCAAGCCTGCGGCAGCCGGCAAGACGCATACGGTCGCGGAGCTGAAAACCGCGCTCGCTCAGCTTGAGGAAAAGGAGAGCGGCAAAAGGAAAAATACGGTTATTTACAGGATAATTGCCTTCGTACTGTGGGCTTTGGCGGCTGTCGCCATGTTCTGTCCCCAGATTTCGGACAGCCTTGATAATCTGCCCTTCGGAGCGGTGCGTATGCTGTTCCTTGATAATGTGCTTGAGTGCGTTATCGACATAGTCGTCGCCGGCATACTCTGCGTCATCGCGGCAAGGCTCTGGATAAAGGCAAACCATATCCATCCCACCAAGTCCCATAATAAGTTTGTCCAGTTCGTCTGGAACCAGCTCGGCGTCATTATGGCGGGCATCATATTCGCTCCCCTTGCCGTTGTGCTTATTGTTAATAGGAAGGATATTCCTCAGAAGACCAAGACCATCGTCGCAGCGGTTTTAGCGCTCGTGTTCGTCGGCGCGTCCGCAGGCTCCGCCGATTACCACCCCGTAACTCAGGACGGCGTGAACGAAATTATTCAGGAGGCGGAGGAGTATGGCTATACCGGCGGCGACGTCTGGTGGACAAAATACGGCCATTGCTACCATATCTATAAGGATTGTCAGTCGCTCCGTCACTCGACCGATTTCAACTCCGGCGAGATTCAGGAAGCCTGTGACGCCAACCGCGTAAGGCTCTGTGAGTTCTGCAAGAAGATCTATACTGATGCCAACGGCGGCGAGCTGCCCGAAGGCGGGAAGGTCAGCGATACCGATATTCCCGTGGTAGAAAATACCGAAAATACCGAAACTGCCGATGAACCCGTCGAAACCACCGACGGCGCGGAAGGCATTGGCGATGAGGGCGCGGGAGATTGATGCCTGAGCGGATGCCGATTGAGCCGAATATCCCTCTTTAATAGGGGCGGCGAGTGTTGATCGACACTTGATTTATACTTGAATGAAAACATTGACGCCAAGCAGGTGTATACATCCCACTTGGCGTCTTTCTTTATGCTCTTGGGTAGGAAGTATTCGCTTGGCTGGAGTTCCCTACCGCCTCCGCTGAGGCAGGGGAGGTGGCTTGGAGGGCTTTAGCCCGACAAGACTGAGGGGTTGTTTACCCTTATCTCGCTTAAGTTTTTGAAGCTGCTTTCAACCCCTCAGTCATCCTCGCCTTGCTCGGCTGACAGCTCCCCTTGACAATGGGAGCCAAGGTTGCGTTCTCGCCTTGAACGTTTCCGTAAAGCTTTTTTCAAATACTATTGGGTAGAAAGTAGTTGCTTGGGCTGAGGTTCTTTGCCTCCCCTGCGTAAGGGGAGGTGGATTGGAGGGCTGAAGCCCTCCAAGACGGAAGGGTCGCCTTCGAGGATTGGCGAACATCGCTTGTTATCGTTATCAAGACACGACCCTTCAGTCATCCTCGCCTTGCTCGGCTGACAGCTCCCCTTGACAATGGGAGCCGAGGTTGCGTTCTTGCCTTGATTGCTTCCATTTGCGCACTTGAGCTTTTTTCGGGATGATTTGCGACCCTTCAGTTGTTTTCGGTGCGCTGGGTACTCCGCAACACAGGGGACGGTTTGCGCGAACAAACCGTCCCCGCGAGGCATATCCTTGTCGGATATACTTCAATATGATTAAAGCTGTTCATGCTCAGTCTGTGCCAAACAATTTGGCATGGATGTTTCCTATGTTAAACTTTCAAGTGAACGGATATGGCATTTTCACCTCCGTACGTTCCGCAAAAAAAAAATTGGTAAATATTGATTAACAATGTCGAAAATGCTATAATTGAGGCATCACACAAAGGGAGGTAAGCAATATGAACAAAAGGCTTTCTGCAATATTGGCGCGGATAGTATCGCTGCTGCTGATGGCGTTCATGCTCCTGCCGATCGGCTGCTCGAACGTGAATGAGCAGACCGCGAGCGCGGGAACAGAACAGAGTGACGAATCGTCAGAGGTAAATAGTACCGAACAGTTTACCGATCAGCCGACGAGCGAGCCGACCGAGGACGCGGCAAGGGCAAGCACAAGGCAGCCCACACTTGCGCCCACAAGCACTCCGAGCGCATCACCCACATATATAACAATTCCAACAAATAGTCCGATTCCCACGGCAAGACCTACAAATACCGCAACAGTAAACCCGACGTCCAAGCCGACAGCGACGCCGAAGCCTTCTGCTGCGCCGACTTCCACTCCCAAGCCCACGGCGACGCCAAAGCCCACGGCGACGGCAACTCCCAAGCCAACAGCAACGGCAACGCCAAAGCCCACGGCGACGGCAACGCCCAAGCCCACGGCTACACCCAAACCGACGTCAACGCCCAAGCCCACATCCGCGCCGAATCAGGGAACGAGTGAAACGATACATTGGAATCCCTCATGGCGGTATGCGGATCGCTCGGTCATCCATACCGGGTCGGCAACGCTCTATCATACCTCGGCGGCGCATCCCAAGCATATAACGGTTTGCGTCAACGCGGGTCACGGCACGGCGGGAGGAACCTCCGTCTATACCCTCTGCCATCCGGATGGATCGCCCAAGGTTACGGGCGGCAGCACATCCGCGGGCAGCGTATACGCAACTGCGGTTTCCTCAGGTACGGTATTGCTTGACGGTACATCGGAGGCGGCAGCAACGCTCTCTCTCGCCAAGAAGCTCAAAGCCCTTCTGCTCAATTACGGATTTGACGTATTGATGATTCGAGAATCCTCCGACGTACAGCTTGATAACGTAGCAAGGACGGTCATGGCAAACAATATTGCGGACTGCCATATCGCCCTGCATTATGATTCAAGCACGACCGATAAGGGAATGTTCGTCTGCAATGTCGCGCAGGTGCCGAGCTACCTTAACATGGAGCCAGTCAAGAGCCATCATTTGCAGCATGAAGCGCTTGCCTCCTGCATGATAGCCGGAGCGCGTTCCGGCGGCATGAAGATATATGGCTCCGGCTCGTTTGAGTTCGACCTGACGCAGACCTCCTATTCCACGATTCCCTCAGCCAATATCGAGGTCGGAGATAGGGCTTCGGATATTTCATCGTCCGGACAGTATGCCGTCGCGGAGGCTCTGGTGCTGGGCATATTGAGGTACTTCGGAGGCTAAGCTTCCTTCGGAATTATATAAAAGGGGACGGCTTGCATGGATAAGCCGTCCCCTTTGGTGCAAATCAAGCAAATGCTTTTACATGTTTATTTTCCAAATGACATATGCGTCGTTCATAGCCGCCGCGACGTATACCGTGCCGTCGGGAAGGAGGTTATAATGATAATGCGGCTCCCAAAGGTCTTCGTAAATGATATTGGGTATGTCAACTTGAGAAACGATATTTCCGTTTGTATCGACCTTAAATATGCTGTGATAGCCAAAGTAATAGTTACCGTCACTATCAACGCCTATAAGATAAGCGTCGGAATCACTCAGCGTCAATTCCGCTCCGTTCGGGAGGGTGACTACCGATTCACTCGAATCGGCATCCGCCTTTACACTGTAAGCTTCACCGACATCCTGCCAGCAGTTGTTTTCATCAAGCTCTACAAATCTGAAATTGTAAACAGGATTCTCGGTATCGTCGGGTTCTGATTCCAACTCAACGCAAAATCTCGGATTGCTCCCCTGCTCGCCCCAAGTGCGAACTTCAAACCATGATATTTTATCGGACTCAATAAGGTCATCCTCAACCTCTCCTGTGTTTGCATTGATTTTCGCTGCCGAGGTATATATGTAATCACCATTCATGCAAGCCCAATCATCCCCGCACGCATATCCGATTTCCTTGTTTAATGCAAGCCCGTCCGAATTGTACACTTTCAGTACCGTACACATTCTGTTGCAAATTGCAAATCGTTCTCCGTCCGTTGCAAACCATGCGGGGCCAAACTGAGTTCCATCCGCCTGAATATAAAGAACCATATCATCAGCACCTTCTTCGGGGAGCTTTTCACTTTCATCCTTGCATGGCGTGAGCCTTAAAACCTCCTCGGCGCACTCGTTGAAATCAAGGACGGCGTATTTTGTTTTCTCAGTAGGCTCAACAGCGTTTTCCGTGTTTTCAATGGATTCTGTGGTGACAGGTTCGGTTGTTTCTGTTGCGGCAGCTTCAACATTTTCAGTTGTTGCCGCTTCTGTGGGCGCGGGCTTGTCGTCGGGATTGCATCCGGCGAATGCCGATGCCATGGCTGCCGCGGCAATGATTGCCGCCAATACGTTCTTTTTCATATGTATTCTCCTTGTTATACAGATTTTTACCCGCTCACATTTTACAGCATACCCATTGTTCCGTCAATATCAAGACGTATATTTTGCATAATATAGAAAAGCAAGAACCTTGACTCCGCGTATGTGGAGCTGTCAGCCGAGCAAAGTGAGGATGACTGAGGGGTTGGAAGCAATTAAAAAACTCAAGCGAGATAATGGAAAACAACCCCTCCGTCGCGGCGGCTTTACCGCGCCGCGCCACCTCCCCTGACTCAGGGGAGGCATATTACTTGGTTGCTCTCAAGCCTGATTTGCGACGATTTTAGCAAAAGAACCCA
>CADAGD010000052.1 GCA_902787375.1 uncultured Eubacteriales bacterium | reverse complement strand
TTGCCCTTGACGCCCTTCAGCCGCATCGAATAGAGAGTATTTTCTATAACCGTAAGCAGAGGAAAGAGATTGTAACTCTGGTATATGACGGCGGCATGGTCACGTCGATATGAATCGCCGTTTAACTCGCTGAGGTCTTTTCCGTCAAATATGATTTTTCCTTTCGTTGGGGTTTCAAGTCCCGCAAGCAGGGAGAGGAGTGTGGTCTTTCCGCTGCCGCTTTTGCCGACTATCGCATATGCCTTGCCCTTTTCAAAACCACAGGTAACATTTTTGACTGCGTCAACTGTTTGGTACTTGCTCTTATATGTGAAACAAAGCCCTTCTGTTTTTAAAATTTCCATTTTACACCTCGATGCTTTTATTTGTTATTGCTGATCTCGTAATAGTTTTGTCGGCGGCGCCAATACGGGCTTTAATACCGCAAGTGCTGTACCGACCATGTTGCAGAGGAAGAATGCCGCTGAGGGCAGGGGACGCCCTGTTATGAATGCAACTATTATACATGCAAGCAAGCTCAAGACCTGCTGCTCAAACAATACCGTAACAAAGAGCCTTGCGCCGGTAAGTCCCATTGTTCTCATGAGCGCATAGTTCCTAGTTTCGCCCTTTGTTCCGAGGAAGCCGGCAAGGAATCCGGCGGCAAGTCCGAGCAGGGATATGATCGGCAGGAGATAGCCTGTTCTTGCTATATTCTGCTCTATTGACGTAATTGTTGCTTTGTACTGCTGGTCACGAATCGTCAGGGCATATCCCGGATTGGTTTCGTTCGGATCGACCTTTGGGAAAAGCTTTTCGGCAGCTTTATACACTTCATCCACCTTCGAGTTGTCCTTCAAAACAAACGAAGCGGAGTCAACGCTTACGCTTCCCGCCATTCTCTCTCCAATGTCCATAGCCGCGGGAAACGGTATAAACACCTTGCTGCTGTTTCCTTTGTGCCATCCAACCACTTTAAAGCCAATTTCCATGCTTTCTATACCGGTTTCCGAATTCTTTGCATATGGATCGAAAACAACTATACTCATAGTTCCATTCTTATATCTGTTGTACAATTCCTCTGATACAAGACAGTTATAATCCGCTGAATTATAAAAATTCGGAACATCACTATAATAATCCCCGCCATAAGCTTTATCAAGGCAAGCATCACATCGCTCATTTGTAACGCCGTACAGCATCGAGCCGGAGTTTTGATCGACAATTGCGCTGAACTCCTTTGTCAGCCTTAAATCGCGTGCATAGTAAGCAAGACCGTTTTCCGCATCTGTAATATAGCTAACGTATCTTTTACCAAGCATCAGATGCTCGCTGCGCGTTCCGTTCCTATCGGTTATATGCCCTATGACCTCATAGTTTTTACTAACCCAATCAAGCTCCATTTCCTGCTCGCTGCGGTAGTTTGAAAGCACGCAGAGCAGGAAGCACATTGCGCCAGCAACCACAAAGCCTGCAATGCTTAACCACGGTTTTCTAATAAGCCTTTTGAATGAATAACCGTCCATATCCGTTCTCCTAATTCTTTATCATAGTTCGAGGGTTCTTCCTTGAAAGCGTTATTGCCTGAATAAACATTGGTAGGGCTATCAGCACAAGCTGAGCGGCGGCAAATACTATCAGGGCTCCCATACTTGGCACGCTTGAGTTTACCATCTCAGTCAAGTCCGCTTCGGATATGGCAAGCCTGCCGCTGAATGCGCTGGTGTCTATTCCGGCAAGCGCGTCGTTCAGTATGTTTCCTTGCAGAATATGCATTATCCAATAGCTTATTATAGTTGCAATAACAACACCTATCACAGCGACTGTTAAGCCACTCCCAAACATATATGCTGTCGTTCTCCGGGGCGAATTGCCAAGCGAGCGCATGATGCCAATATTCCTCTGCTGGGATGCCTGATATACGACAAGGAAAAGCAACAGGAACAACGCCCATCCGATTACCGCTATTATAATAAGCCTCGTTGAGGACATGACAAGTGAATTCATGCTCTTTTGAATCGCTTCATAACCCTGGTCAAATGTATAGAATTGACCATCGTATTCGGACTGACTCATGGCAAGACGGAAGTCGTCAATATATCCATTCTTAAGCTCTATGTTCAGATATACGCCATACAGATCATCCACTTCGCCTATTTTACCGAAAGCGCCGTCTATCTGTGCTTTTTGCGGAATAAATACAGTATTGGGAGTTATAGAATACGCGCCGTACGACCACAGCTCACCCATGCGGTATATTCCAACTACGGTAAACTCCTCCTCAGGAGCATACTCGGTATTGAGGTTGAACAGGTCAACGCCGGGATTGTTGAATGAAATCCTTGAAGACGCAATGGATAGATTTGTTTCAAGCTCCTTGTTGCCCGTACAGACATACTGGCTAAGCTTGATTTTATCTCCGACCTTCAATGAACCAAGCTCCGCAATGGTTTCGGATATCAGCATGACCTTTTCGCCGTTGTCATACTCCTCCTGTGTAAATGTTCGTCCATCGCTCACGACGAGATTTCCGTTTACAAAACCGTATGTCGCTTCTATCCTTTCTGTTCCGATGACGGGCAGACTGTGAACCTGCTTGTTCCACTTTTCTGTGTACAGCTTCCAAATGCCATCCTTTGAGAAGAATTCATCAATGCTTCCGTCAATCCTCTGCGCAACGGGGAAGTCATAGTCACAAATACCGGATTCCGGTTTATTAAGTCGGTCTTTGTACTCATCGAAAATGCTCCCTATCAACAGGTCGCCTTCCTGATGGACAGTTCCCGCATAGATCCAATAAACTGCCCAATTTGTGTTAGCATAATAGTTGTAATGGGGTGTCAGCAGGTAAGGAAGAAAATATCCTGAGAACACATATCGCTCGCCGGGAACAAAATAGTCTTCCTCAAACTCCGAATTTTCATAGTCGGGAATTACAAGACACATACACTTGATATACCTTAGGATTTCTGCAACACTTTCAAGCTCTGAATTCATAAAAGGTATTGCTTCTAAATTTATCCCAACAACATATTCGCCATTGAATTCACCGCGCCTGCAAACGGTTCCAACTACCGCAGTATTGCAGTATGGTTCTATATTATCACTTACGCCCCAGCCGGTAAACTTGTCCAGCCCAACCGTCGGATAAAAATCAGGGCATGTCGCGCCGCTCAATGTATTGTTCCTGACAGCCTTTACCGAATCAAGCGACTCGAAGAATTTGACGTCATCTGCTGTAAATCCGCGAGTGTTTTCATCAAACGCATTCTGATCGTCATTGTCAGCTTTTATACTGTATGCCGACGGATTCGTTCGCACAGCCACAGCCGTATTATTTGCATCAAGTGTCTTCGACAGCCTGTCGGATGAAAAATAGAGTGCGGCGCCTATGGTCAAAAAGCCGCTCATAACAGCTATGAGCAGTATCCACAGAAGCGTTACTGCGGGCTTTCTCAGCAACCGAGTTCTGATATTCATTGGCATATCTCCTTTCCATATACGGTTTAATTTACCACTCGCGTGATATTATATCATATCAATAGACGTTTGACAATATCTGTTAATAAAAATTTTTAAATTTTCTCAAAAAAATTCTACAGTCTATTAATAAGTGTGTAAAAAAATATGTTTTGATATTACTGAATTTGCGTGGATATATTCAAAAAGCCGCATGCCTGCTGATTTTTATACAAATAGGAATGCGGAAAGCGCAGGCAATAAAAGAAACCCGCATGTCACGGGCTTCTCACTTTCAAGCATATCCAAACCGAATGTCGCACAGAAGACTGTGTCAGCTCAGTCCGAACGCCTGCCACAGCACATTGAATACAAGACAGAGCGCGACGCCCGTTAGCGAGGGAAGCAGAAAGGCAAGGAATGTCCATCCAAAGCTATGGGTTTCCTTCTTTATTGTCAGGAGCGTGGTAGCGCATGGCGAGTGAAAGAGCATGAGCAGCAGTACACATATGGCTGTGTTTAAGCCCCAGCCGTTTGCGGAAAGTATCAAAGGAAGGCTTTCCGCGCCAAAGCCTGAGAAGGTTCCCGCGCCTGAATATATCATAAGCATCAGCGGCATAACAAGCTCATTCGCGGGGATGCCCAATATGAACGCCATAAGTATGACGCCATCCATTCCCATTACCCTGCCTATTGGATTAAGCATACCGACGAGCGAATCAAGCCATGAAACCTCTCCGCCACAGTTTTTTAACAGCCATATAACAAGTCCTGCGGGTATGGCTACAATAACCGCTCTTGCCAGTACGAACAGCGTTCTGTCAAGAACCGACCTGATTATGAGCTGACCTATGCGCGGCTTGCGAAACGGCGGCAGCTCAAGTATGAATGACGAACGCTGACCGCGAAGAACCGTGCATGAAAGCAGCTTTGAAGCTGCGAAAACGGCGCAGAGGCTCAGAAGTATGAGCCCTGTGAGTATGAGCGCATGAGTTATACCGCTCAATACACCGGCTCCGGCAGCGAAGAAAACGGTTATAAGGGCTGTAAGTGTCGGAAATCTGCCGTTGCAGGGTATGAAAGAGTTAGTCAATATGGCTATTAGCCGCTCCTTGGGACTTTCTATTATTCGACAGCCAATGACGCCGGCGGCATTGCATCCAAAACCCATGCAGCAAGTCAACGCCTGTTTGCCGCATGAGCCGCATTTGCTGAAGCTCCTGTCAAGGTTGAAGGCGATACGCGGCAGCAGCCCTATATCCTCCATGAATGTGAATAGAGGAAAGAATATTGCCATTGGAGGGAGCATGACCGAAACTACCGTCATCAGAGTGGAGAGCATACCGTCGCATATGGCGGATACAAAACGCTCGGAAACACATAAACCGTTTAGCCCCGAACGTATGCTTTCGAGCAAAAAGTCGAAAAGTCTTGAAAGCAGTTCCGAGGGATAATTCGCTCCGACCATCGTTATAAAGAATACAAGCGACAGCATCAGAAGCATTATAAGCTTTCCGGTTATCCTGCCGGTCAGGAGCCTGTCAAGCTTGAGCTGCCTTGCGCCTTGCGCGTCGGTATCGGTGCTGACGACCAGCTTGGAGATGCTTTCCGCGTCCTTCCACCTGGAAGCGGGAGGGCATTGCGGCCTTTCGGGAGAATCATGCTTGGCGGAAACAGACTCCCTTATACCCTTTGAAAGCTCGGACAGTCCCTCTTTTTTTGAGGCGTTTGTGAGAAAAACAGGAACGCCGAGAAGCTTTGACAGAGCGTTGCCATCGACGGTTATGCCGTGCTTTTGAGCTTCGTCCACAAGGTTAACGCATATTATAGCCTTTTTCGTGATGTCAAGGGTTTGAAGAACAATGTTCAGGTTCCGCTCAAGACAGGAAGCGTCACAGACTATCACCGTGCAATCCGCCTTGCCGCTCATAATGAAGTCCCTTGCGATCTCCTCTTCGGGCGATGTGGCGTCGAGAGAATAACATCCGGGCAGATCGTATATCTCGATGCCGCTGTCATCCTTCATAAAGCCCGCCGCGCTGTCAACGGTCTTTCCCGTCCAGTTGCCGGTATGCCTTGAAAGACCCGTAAGAGCGTTGAATACGGTGCTTTTTCCGACATTTGGATTTCCCATCAGAGCTACCGTAAACTTTACATCGGTTATGCTGTTTGAATGTCTGCCCTCAATATGCCTCGTCAAACCCATTTGTCAACACCCCTGACCATGATATTTTCAGCATCGCTCTTTCTGAGAGCAACGACAGTACCACGAACCGAATATGCGGTAGGATCGCCTCCCGACGCCGAAAAAAGACGTATGAGCTGCGCACCCTCATTTATACCCAAACCCGAAAGCCGTCTTTTGATCGTGCATTCCTTTATGAATGCTACCTCAGCAGTACCGTATGGCGGAAGCTGCGAGAGCTTGACTATCTTTTCTTCCACAGGCAACCTCCTTGCTCCTTTATCAGTCCGATGTTATATTATGCAGAGTGCTTGCCAATGGTGAAATAATACTAAGCTGTTACTGTCCCATGCAGTCTTTTTGCCGTGATTCATTTAAATGTACGTCCCGGCGTCGTTGCCCGGACAAAGGATAAATCTCTAATCCGTCACCGATTCAAAATGCGCTAATATACATAAAAAAGGTCAATGGCACAAAAGCCGCTGACCTTTTTTCAAATCTTTAACTGTGCTTTAATTGTTACCTGTGAGAATAACTGCCGCAGCAGCTCTCGTCCTCAGGCTTGCCTGTGTTACCGCAGCCATAGCAGGGCTTGATCTCGACGCGATGAAGCTCACATACGCTTCCCTCCGCATTATAGCGGCAGCTTGTAACTCCGCAGCCAATCGCCTGATTGCCAACTCTTTCATGTACGTTGTTGTTCATTTTTTCAAACCTTCCTTTCCTGGTTGATACAATAATTATGCCCGGAAGGAAGAGCTTTAATGCGCAAATCGAAAATTTTTATAAAACGCTTACACGTCCTTTTTACGGTTGTGAAGCATCTGCCACAGAATGATTATCAACTGAGCGGGTATGGCGATAAGGAATAGTATCCACGGCTGAAACTCTATGAAAAACGTAAACACGGAGCCTATAATAGTCCATATACATACCGCCATGAGCGCGAAGCTGTTCTTTGTGCTGCCCCAGAGAATATTGAATATGAGGAGCGTTATGGACGTTGCGGGTATGGCAAATACAAAGCAAAGCCAAGATTTGCCGTAATCGGGAATGAACGTCTTTAAAATGACGAATACTATCACCGCAACAAGCCATACGGCTACCGCCGCCATAAGTGTGATGGTGAACTTGCCCGTGCTTTTAAAGCCGAATATGCTTGAGAACTTTGCGATGGTTGACTGCTCAGAGGATTCGCCCTCGGAACGAACGATTTGCGCGGAGCGCGATGCTTGAGCGTCGGGAGCGGTTTCCTTTTCGTTCCTGTGGTCGTTTATGAGGTAGTCCACAGTAACTCCGAATATGGATGCAACCGCAGCCAATACGGAAATATCGGGGACGGATTCGCCCCTTTCCCATTTTGAAACCGCTTTGTCCGTGTAATTGAGCTTATTGGCAAGCTCCTGCTGTGTAAGACCGGCATTGAGCCTGAGCGATGATATGTTGGATGCGATTATTCGCCGTAATTGCTCCATTTTCTACCCTCAGTTTACCTTATTTCTACTCACAGTAGAAGGATTCTACGGGGTATTATAAACGGTTTAGACGATTAAATCAATAGTAGGTTTAAAAAAAGAAAATCTGAGCTATAATCAATTTGAAGGAGGTGAGATTGTTTGATGAAGAATCTCACAATTATCGGCGACTCAATAATGAAGGGCGTAATGTACAACAATGAGAAGGACAAGTACACGCTCTACGATGATAAGTGGTTCATCAAGCAAGCACTTGATATGGGCTTCAATATAAAGAAGCATTGCCGAATGGGCGCAACCGTTCAATACGGGCTTGACTTTCTCTCCTCAATAGAGGAGGACAGTCTGGTACTTGTAAGCCTTGGCGGGAATGACTCCAATCACAACTGGAGTACCATAGCCGATTCACCCAGAGCCGAACACAGGGCTTTCATTCCTCCGGAAGCGTTTTATGCAATGTACAAAAAGCTCATAGAGGGCATAATGCGGGTGGGTGCGATACCTATTGTTGTAAACCTGATTCCCATTGACTCGGAAAGCTTCTTCAAATGGATATCCAAGAAAGCCGATCCCAAGCGTGTCCTTGAGTGGCTCGGAGATGAGAACATGCTCTATAGATGGCACGAGTATTACAGCCGCGTCGTCGAAAAAGTTGCAGAGGAAGCCGGGTGCAGGCTGCTGGATCTGCGCGGCCAACTCCTGCTTGACAGAAGCTATTGCAGCATGATCTGCGATGATGGCATTCACCCCAATGAGAAAGGTCATACTTTTATAAGAAAGCTGCTCCTGCCTGCCATAGCGGGATAAAAGCGATATATGATTTGCCAGCAACGGAAAAGCTTTTTTGCTTTTCGTTCCCCTCCATTTAAGCAGCGGGCCGGTAAGTGTTAAAACACCAAACGGCACGCTGCTTTTTTTATTATGTGTGGCCCTGACTTTTTATTGTATGTGACTCAGACCGCTTCTCACAGCGTCGAGCGAACGATTTATGCTTTGAATATCAATGCTGCCATCTGGCAGTACCGAGGTGGATTCAACCGTTGCGTATCCATCATAACCGGAGCTTAACACATGCTCAAAGAACGGCTTGAAATCAACATGTCCGTCCCCTATATGACGCACGCGAAGATCGGAAAAATCCTTTAATCCTCCTGAGTAATCGTTTATATGAAGATGTCTTACATGCCCATCCCACAGCTTTTTGCACTCAATGGTTTTGGACAGCTCAAGGTGAAATTCAGCCATCTTGGTATCAATAGTGAACATGGCATTTGGAATGCTTTCCAAGATACTCTGTATATGCGCAAGCGGAGTTTTGTCGCCGCAGATCACGTTTTCAACCGTAAGGAGCAAGCCGTGCCTTTCGGCTTCTGACATGAAGCTCGCAAGCTCGTCCGTATTCCTCGATATGTGATAGTCCGAGTCAATGCCGCCCCAGAGATGAAGCACCATCAGGGATGCATTCAGCTCCTCCGCTATGATACAGTTCATGCTGAACCTGCGTCTTGCTTCCGCTATATCGGATTCCGAGCCATGACTTAGAAGCTCGCCGATTCTCTTGTCGGCATGTACAACGGGTATGTTGAAAATGCCGTCCTTCAGCATGGAACGCATGGTTTCCCGAACGGTATCCAGCCTGTCGTCCCACGAAGGATATATCATGAACTCAATGCCGTCGGCGTGCAGCATGGGAAATACTCCTCGCAGCAGGCTCGGATCACGTCCGTTGAATCTTGTAACTAACGCTCCCGACGAGCAAAGCACGCCCTTTATTCTTGCTTTGGCTTCTTCCATATTCGTTCCCCTAAAGCTTGAGTCAATGTTTGATAACCATTGCTTTATTATAGTACATCGACAATTTAATTACAACCAAAAACTTGACACACGCCCGAACCTGATGATAGAATTAATGTTAAGTAAACGCTGATTAACACAACCGAGCTTTGAGGTGGGCTGAAATTGCGACCAAAGGGAGCCGCACGGGTCAGCGCGGCATTAGTTAATCATTGTCTGCTTAAATGCTGTTATATAAAAGGATTTTCTTATGATAGACATTCATTGCCATATTATTCCCGGTGTTGACGATGGCTCCGAGGACATGGAGGAGTCGCTTGACATGGGGCAGCTTGCATCGGAATTCGGCACGACCGATATAATTGTTACGCCGCATTGCAATATTCCCGACGTATTTGACAATTACCATGACGAGGAATACGAGGAAGCGTTTATGAGCCTTTCCATAGCGTTTCAGAGGAACAATATCCCAATAACGCTCCACAGGGGCATGGAGGTTTTCGGCGTCGGCGATATAGGAAGCTTGATCGAAGACGGCCGTTTGATAACCCTTGCAGGCTCCCGCTATATGCTCATAGAGTTTCCTTTTGACGCTGAGCCGGGTTATATCCAGGATGTGCTTTGGGATGTTTCAGAACACGGTGTAACGCCGATAGTCGCTCATCCCGAAAGGTATTATGCCGTAATTGACGACATTGAATACGCGCTCGACTGGGTGGGCATGGGCTGTTTTTTGCAGCTTAACCGCACGAGCATTATGGGTAATCACGGCGATGATGAGATGCACACATCGCGCATGCTCCTAAAGCAAAAGGCGGCGCATTTCATTGCAAGCGACGCGCACAGCGCATACACAAGAACTCCCCGTCTTGCCGACGTGTACAGCTTTATCGCAGACCGATATTCAAAACGCTGGGCGGATATACTTCTTGTGGAGAATCCGCAAAGGGTTATCGAGGACAGGGATCTGCTTGTTCTTGAGTAAACGCTGATTAAATCAAACAAGCTCTGATAGTATTGATATTGCGACCAAAGGGAGCCGCGGGCGTGTAGTGTTAAGAAATCGCAACGGTGTTGCGATTTTAACGGAACGCCGAAGCAG
>CADAGD010000051.1 GCA_902787375.1 uncultured Eubacteriales bacterium | reverse complement strand
GGCTCTACTCCCATTATCGTAACGGATTCAGACAAGCGAGCTTCAGTTTGCCTGCGACAAGGTAGATCATAGACGAGAAGCCCTCAAAGGTGTGATATCCTCTTGCTTTCCTTTTTGCGGCTTGGATCATACTGTTAATCCCTTCGCAGATCGCATTGGTTAAATGCGAACGAAAGTAATTGAGGATCTCGTTCTTATACTTTTTCAAAGTATCTCCGGCGCGTTTCATAGGATCGAGTCTGCTCTTTTTGAGCCATTGGTGAAGCTTTTTGAAGTTTATTTCGGCTTCATCCATCGTGCGGCTTGCATACAGAATGTCTACTGCCTGAACCATTCGGTACGCTCTCCCTGTTTTCGGAAACTGCTTTGACAGTTCCGCTATTTTTAATGATTGCGCCTCAGTCTGCCTTGCTTGCGGTATCATTAAAAGCTTGCGGCTGACTGCATTTTTCTTTGCTTTAAGCTCCCTTTGCTCCGCTTTGCGAACCTCGTCCATTGCATCAAGCAATTCTTTCTTGACGTGGAATTTATCAATGATATGCTTTGCATTGGGAAAGCAAAAGTCTATGCCCGATTTATAGGCGGATGACATATCGCTTGAAGCATATTCTATCTTCGTGCAATCACCGCGCTTTGCTTCAAGCATTAATGAAAAGTCAATAACTGTTTGGGCTTTCCTGCCTTCTTCAACATCAATGACTTTCCTCTCTGCCGCATCGATAACCGCCGTCACATAGCTCTGTCCCTTTTTGAAAGAGGTTTCATCCATAGCTATGCTCGTTACATTGCTTAAGTCGCTTTCCGCTACCGCTTTACTTACCCAATGGCGAAGTATCTTTGTGAGCGCTTTTTCATTGCATCGCAAAAGCTTGGCAGCTTTGCTTATCGGCATATCAGAAAGTATCAGCATTGCATAGCCTTCAAACATCAGTGTGAATCTTGAGCTTTTTCTCGCCCATGGTGCTTCCGCCACCTTTGTGCCATGCTTGCCGCAATTAACTCTCGGTCGTCTGCAATGAACATAGCACGGGAAAAACACGCAGTCCCCATGCCTCCATACTCGCTCCTTGTTCTCGTAGCCTGCTCGCTTGCACAGCTCTCCGCATTCAGGGCATGGCAGCTTTTCGCCATCCCGTACATCCACATATACATGAACTTCGTCGTTCTTTGTGATCCCTATTGACTTGCCGAATAACTCCGGTATCCCTTTGATTAGTGTTTCCATGTGGTTGAGTATACCACATTTTTTACGATTTTGGGAGTAGAGCCATTTTTGCCTTTTCTCGACGTATTATTCTCAGCCACACGTTTTTTCACGAACGGAGCTTTTGCCCTGTCTTCTTGCTCTTTCTTCGCTTTGCGTTTAGGCAATGGTTTCTTCACAAGCTTGAATCCATCAAAATCAACTATGCTCCGTTCCGAGTTGTGAAGATAAAAGCCCATCCTCTGCTCATTGTTCGTTGAGAAAACCATAACAGCTCTCCCGTTACCTATGTTTTCACATACACGCCGCCATAAGCCGTCACGAACCCTGGGGTTGGCATTCCCGATGTATACTCCGGTATCAATCTCAAGCAACCACTTGGTCAAGTCCCCTCGTATCTTGGGCGGAACATTACTCATTGATAAAACTATCATCATAATCGCCGCCATGTTCCCGATACTGGATGCCAAAGTCCACATATTTATGCAAATTGTCCCAGAGATATAGCACTTCATGGTCTTCGTCATCGTCCATATCCAAAATATATTTCAAGTCCTTAACCATACGCTCGATTAAGCGGCTTTGAGCAAACTTATCCCTCAATGCCTGTCTTGTTTTTCTCTCGATATCATCCTCATTCTTGCTTCCAATCTCAAAAGCCAAGGGGATGGTATACTCCGCCTTATATAAATCCGCAATATCGTAAGCAAAAGACATCTCATGTCCCACATGGATAAACCCAAGTCCGGGAGAGCATCCTATTGATACGATTGCAGCGGTCGCTAACCCATACAGGCAGACATTTCCGACAGACAGAGCCTTGTTGACCGGATCGGACGCATCAAAATCGTCCGGATCATAGCTGCGTCCTCTCCAGTCTATTCCCCATTTTTTCGCCTCATCTCGGTATATCCTGCGCATTCTTGAGCCCTCCCGGCCTCGAAGCTGCTGTAATGTAAGGTTACTCGAATCCTCACCTTTGAAACGCATATCGTACATCTTCCGCACTACGGAAAGATGCAGTCTCATATTCGATACAAGAGCTGCTTGCCGCTCCAAGTATCTCGTATGATTGCTCAACGCACGTCCGTGTGCATAGAAGCGAACGCCATGCTCTCCTACCCAAATTACTGTGATAGCAGAGTTGCTGACAAGTCCTATGGCTTTTGCGGAAATGTCCACTCCCGGCCCCAGCAACAGCACGGCAATAACGGCCGACGGTATACATACAATGCCATCGCTGTATGAGGCGGTTAATGCTCCGTCTTCGCAGTTTATTCTGCAGCGTTCAAGGTATATAAACGAGTTCCTGTTGCTCAATGGCGGAAGTTGCCGAAGATCGGGCTTCCCTACTCCTGATATGCTTTCGCTCATCTCACTATCGTCAGCAGTCCGAGTCCGTAAGCCTTCTCGCGTCCTATCCCGCCAATCATGGCTTTACGGAATAGCTCCTCATTTGTAATCGTGAGCTTACCCTCGAAGGTAACTGCCAGAATTTTCACCGGCTTGCCGCCACTCTTTTTTCTAAACTCTATCCATGAGTTCTCCGTGACAAATACCTCGTCATGCTTTACGCTGAAGCCGTTCCTCTCCGCTCTTTCAGCCAACCATTTCAACTGATAATTCGGCGTGATATGCGGAATATTGACACTTTTATTCTTATTCGAATCGAACTTTTTGACCGTCGGGTTCGCCCTCAGCTTAAAGCGCCACTCGCTGCCGCTAACAGACCTCGCAATAAGAGCATCATAGCTTTTCGTTTCCACTTCACCATCGGAGAACTGTTCTGCAACAATCGAAAAATCTATTTTATCCTCTGAAAGTATCAAAAGATATGTATTGCCGTTCAGTCTGTCAACACGCCACAGCTTGCGTTTTCTTTCTCCTCCTTCGGCACTGTCAATAGCCGCATGAAACATGTTCGGATTGGCAAGAGCCTTTATCGTCTTTCTCTTCTCAATATCAAGTTTGATTCTCGATAAATACATAAACCTCACCTCAGAGTTCTTTCATTGGGTCATGTCCGCCAATATAAGCCTCACTCTCACAAACCTTGCGGAAGCCGTACCTGCGGTGAATCTGCGAATATGACAGCGGCTTATCCTGAACCACCTTGCCGCCCTCATCCGTATCATACACAATACGCACAACCTCCTCAGATGAAGCGTTCACTATGCGCGGAGTGCTTTGAAGTATCTCCAACAATCCTCCTTGTTCAATGCCCAGGTCAATTGGTAATGTCGGAGGACAGCTCCTCCTTCCCAAAAACAGCGGATACACAGGAGAATGCAAGGCGGTTTGTATAGAGCTCAGCAGCTCTGTGTCATCAGACTCAAGCCCGACAAGAAACACAGCATCCGCGAGATAATAACGGTTGGTGACGTACGCAGATTTGCTGCTTTTCGCCGTATGATAATCCTTGAGCAATCTGCCTTCCCTTTCAATACGCACACCGAATCTGAGCTTGTTTAATCGTTCGAGTGCTTCCTCACCCGATTCTCGCGGTATACCAAGCGCAGCCGCTATCATCCCTATCACTCCGCTTTTAGTTGGCTCTCTGCCTGTGTCACGGGTATCAAACCGCGATTCACACCCCCATGATTGCAGCGGAGCGTTTAATCGAAGCAACAAGACTGCCATTTTACATCTCCATTGCAGACATTATATTTTCCTTCAATGTCTCTATCAGCTCGCTAAGCGGATGATACTCCGCTATTTCCTTTATGTCTTCTCCTATGCAAAGCGCATACCGAGGCTCAGCGGCAAACTTTGAGTAAATATCCTTTGCCTTAGCAACAAGAGCGGCTTCCGACGCTTTGGCGAAACCCTCGGCGGACTTTTTGACAGGTGCTTCAAACGCAGAGCAGAGGTTAACGGGCTGATCGTCGCGGATTGTAATATAAACGCAATCCGGGAGTGTGCGATTGGCGAATGTATTCTCCTTTCCGGTGGGCATGGAGCAGATGAATGCCTTTGTGAACTTTGCCACAGCGTCTGCAACTTCATCCCTGCCAATAAGCTTTGCAAGCTCAGTAATGTTGATATTTGCATACCTATACAGAGTGCTTGAGTTGAACTCAACAGTTCCGAGATGCCCCGCACCTGAATTCTCATCGCTTTGCAGATCGTCAACGGCTGTGAAATAGTCATACTCATTCATTATGCTGTGAGTTGAAATTGCATGAGCAACCTGCGCTGTTGCATCTACGTTGAGCAATGGAGCACTTGCAACCATGCGGCCAAACAACGCAATGTCTATGGCAGGATTGTTGGATACAGCATCTTGCAGCAGCTTTTTATATGCCTTCTTATCACTCTTATCTATGCTGTCATCGCAGATTATCTCGGCAACCACCCTTGCCTGCGCCCTGCCCATAAAGAACAACGCTTCGCATTTCTCATCCTTGAACTTAATTCCCGCCTCCTCAAGTGCCTTTTGCGCATCCTTTGCGGAGATGGTCTTCCCCATCTTTTCGCCTTCATTCAGCACCATCTCTATTATGCTCTTAGTCCTGTCCGCAAGGCTGTATTCGTCCATTATCGCGTTCTTGAAGTAATCCCTCATGGCATGCTTCCATGCCTGTGAGGAAACCCTTGCGCGGGTCTGTCCGCCGTATACGGCTGTCTTTGGGCTGCCTGTATCATCACGATTGATGCAGCAAGGCGGTACGGTCTGTAAAACGTGGAAATCAACATAGATGCTCATATTCTTTCTCCTTCATTTGAATTATTGTTTTTGTAGAAGTCGCGTCCCCAATTAAGCTGGACGTTCTTCCTTGATTCCTCAAATTGAAAATCATAGATGTCCTTACTCAGCTTTACATAATCAAGCGCGATCCCTTTTGCCTTGATAAGCTGGATAAAGCAGCGCAGATGATTCGACAGCTCATTCATATCCGACGCGGTAATAATCGGAGCAAATCTGCGCAGCACACGCTCCCTGTCATCGGCTGAATCCTTGTCCATAAGTCGGTTTGCTGCGCTCCCCAAAGATACTCCGTTTGCATGTACGGAGTTCGCATTGCCCTGCTGGTGCAGCGCAAAGAGCGTAAGCGTTATATATACAGCCCATTCCTCTTTCGCCACGCCATTCTTGCTTTCCTCCGGATACAAACCATCCGGCGCATTGTTCAAAAACGCACCCCACAGAACAGGATCCTCTCCCGGAGTCTTTCCAACGCCGTGACGCAGTCTGGCAAGCTCTCCGCGCCCCGGCCCCGAATCCTTTAGACTGACGAGCGATTGAATCCTGCCATATACATAATTACCGATCAGTTCCTTCTTGGTCATTTTTACCCTCCTTATTCTCGTATACTTTATAAACATTCCCAATTAAATTGTTCATTGCTTTCGGGACGGAATAGTACATCTTAGCAGTACCTTCTCCGCCTCCTACAATCCTGCCCGCAAATGCAGATGGATCACAGCCCTTAACCGCATCATCGGCTATCTCTCTCACGATGCCTATGACTATATCCTTCAGCTCGTTCAGCTTGTCAAATTCGTTATCGCTTTCCGGGTCTATGGATTTTAGCCACAATCTGAACGGAATATCAATTCGATAGTAGAATTGCTCCTGAAGCTTACTTCCGCTCGACTTTTTCTCGCTGTCGCCACCACACGCAATATTTATGTGGTTAGCGAACTTATAGATTTCCTTTGCCACATTATCGCAATTCTCTATCTGCCTGTTTATTCTGCTTCTCCATGCCCTTCCCGTTTCTTCCAGTATGATTCGAGAACTCAAAGACAGAGAATCGGAATAAGCATTATCGACAAAAAAATCTTTGTCACCGTAACAAACCGCTGAGATATAAGTCGTCATCATTACCGATTTTGGCAGCACATCGCACACACAACGTCTATACCATTTGACGACTCCGGGGATGGAGTTATTGTCTTCAGGATAGAATGTTGAGAATTCACGCCAGAGTTTTCTTGCAATGTTGTGTCTTTTGGGTACATACGGCTCCCAGTCCTTTTTGGGCTTTTGCCAGATAGTCATCGGCTCAATGAAGGCATTTTCTTTTGGAAAGAAGTCGCCTCCTATCAGCTTATATCCCGTTACGGTATCATTCTCTATGCTGAGCAAAACTCGTCTTGATTGCAGAGTATACAGCTCGGCAAGATTATTCGGCAGATTAATCTCCACCCTTTCTCCGCTCGGAGCATTGTCAGCCTCCCAAACAGGGTGTTCATCGTTTTCAATACTATCACCGTTAACCATTGCCATATTGAACATTAGCGTTTCAAACAGGCTGCGCCCCTGTATTATGGTTAACCCAAGCTTGCCAAGCCATCCTGCTCCGGTTGACGGTAAAGAGCCGTTAGCCTTTCCCTCCTTTGTCGGCTTTGAGGAAGTATCGTCAAAGGATATGAGATACGGCAGCCATCTTGCCGCTTGTGCAAATGTGAGAACCCTCTTGCCTTCTCCGGAATACTTGGAAAACAATCTCACCTTGTTCTCACTCTCCGATACCTCTCCGTTCAGCTTTGAAGCTGAATAACTTGTACCTCTGTTAAGAGTCGCAAGCTGATAAAAAGGTCTGTTCGGATGAATCAGATAAAACCTTTCATGCCATTTTTCAAGGTAATCCTCGATGGGTTTAGCAGGAAATCTGCCCATTTCCCAGATTGATTTCCACCTGTCAAAAGCATCTTCCGCACTCTCAATCGGCGCAGCGTTGCCTGCGACATCCACACGTGAGAATACGGTATGCAGCACAGCCAGCAATAGTCTTAAAAGTGCTATATCCTGTCCTGCAATTTCGCCGACTACCTCCCGATAGCTGTGAGCATTCAACAATGCTTCTTTTATGGATACCTCTGAAACGTCACTGCCATTTCTAACGAGAATCCATCCCTCATCGCATAAGTTAAACCTTTCCGTCATATCATCACTCCTTCTTTTTGTGTTTCAAACCATATTCATAGCTGTATTCCAGCTCGTATCCTAAAAGCTCTCCCCTGTTATTGTCGTCAAGCAGCAGCACGGGCGTATCCGCCGTCAGGTATGACTTGGATAAAGCGGAAACCGACTTGTTGTTATTATCAAGTGCTTTGATTACATCATCTGTTTTTCTATTCGCCGCTATAGCGTTTGGCAGACGTATCGTCTGATTTGCAATGACCATATAATCCTTTTCCGATGGCTTGTCCGCTATGGGCGTCCCGTCCAAAAGCATCACAGCCCCATCGGCATTTTGTTTCAGGAGGATTACTTCAACAGTCGTGTCTCCCAAGCGTACAGCCACATTGCCATCACTGTCGTTCACGTCATGATCAAGCAAATTGTGCAGGGATCTTCTATCGGGCTTGGGAAGAAGGAATTTTTGTGCCTCGCTTTTCATCTTGTCTATTTTCCGAACATATTCCTTATAATCCTCACTTGATTCTTCAACGGCAGAATACACTTTCTGAACAAGAGGAGATATGTCGTCCGGCAGAAGAATTTCTTCCGGCAGGCTGTTCAGGGTTTTGTTCAGAAGCCACGGCGTATAGATAATCTTTGAACCCGTTTTACCCTCTCTTGTAATTTCATCGGTCAGAACTATGCATTGTGCATTTTCAAACTGCTCCGGACGCAAGCGTTGATGCCTGTGCAATCGTCCTATTCTCTGGAGCAGCAGATCTATTGGAGCGATGTCCGTAACAAGCAGATCAAAATCTATATCAAGCGACTGTTCCAAAACCTGCGTGCCGATAACGCATACTCCCCTTCTGACCTCCGGGGTGCTTTTTTTCCCAACAAGTGACAGCATTTGCTTCTCCTTAGCCGCTCTGTCGCTGCTCGTGTACCGCGCATGGTAGAGTATTGGATTGAAATCAGCAATCTCATCATAGAACATCTGCGCCCGACGTACGGTATTTACTATTATTCCAATACATGCTCCACGGGATAATGCGTTCCCAATAAGCGAAATTACATTTGAGTCTTCACCCAAAGTGCATTTTACGACTCTATGTGCACCGCTGTATGTCATGGGCAATGTTTTAACTTCCCCATCATAATAAGTAAGCAACGGATAAGCGGTATCCGAAATCATTGATTTATCCATGGAAGCAATATCCATGCCTGAATATGCCGATATAAGCTCCATGCGCTTTGCCGTGTCGAGTGTCGCGGACAGAAGTATTACAGGCGTATGATATGCTCCGAGCCACTCCAACGCACGGTAAAGGTAACTGTTCATATATGCGTCATAGGCATGGCACTCGTCAATAATCGCAACTTTTTCCGATAATCCAAGGTGCAGCAGCATAACATGTTTTCGTTTTAATGCCATCATCAGCAGTCTGTCCACCGTACTCACCATAAAAGAAGCAAGCGAGGACTTTTTGGAGCTGAGAAACCAACTATGAACGGTTAAGCCGCCCTGCTCCGTATATGAATCGGGTATTGATTTGCACAGACGTGCAAAGTCCTCATTAAGGTCGGATGCTCCATGCTTGAGAATTATACTGTGCAAGGAGTCACTTGATTGAGCCTTGCCCCATTGTTCTATCCTTGAGAAAATCCCATTCGCCGTCGCCTGTGTCGGCATACCGAAGAACAGTCCGCTCTTGCCCTCCTTGCTGGCTATCAACGAACAGGCAGCGAGCGCAGCCTCGGTTTTTCCAATGCCCATGGGAGCTTCAAGTATGTATATTCCGGGTTTCTGTGACGATGCAATCGTTTTAAGCATCTGACGTTGAACATCGTTTGGTGAAAACCCGAAAGTTTGCTCAAAATCCCGATATGTGTAATCCCTGTTTGCAGGCGACCATCTTTCGGTAAGCCTCAGCTTTGATAATGCGTTTTCAATTCGCTTGGGATAATCTGTAAAGTCAATGCTTTCTTCAGAAGCAACAAGCGGAAAAAAATCCGTATTACTTGCAATCCAATCTGCCATTATAAGCAAGCCCGACAAAAGCATTCCGGCACTCGCCCGTATTTTCCTTGGCAGATTATCCAATGAGCCGAACCCGGCATAGCATAATGCCCATTCAATGTAATGCTTCCATGCGCGACCGATAGGCTCCACATTGTTTTTCTTGCCATAGACCTTGGTATTGTTGTTTATGTCAATCCATCTGTCAATGTTCAAACCATAATTATTAACATCGCCATCGTCAGCGGGCTTGCCGTGGTGAGCGCCGAGTATCTCCGCTATACAGCTCGGACAGCCGCAGAGCAGGAGTATCAGCTCGCTGTACAAAGAGTGATTGATACTGTCATTCTCAAAAGCAAGCTTGAAGCCATAGATCTCATTTTCAACTCTATTTCTCAGCATCGTATTTCCCGCAGTAATTCTGAACTGGAAGAAAGCTGTGAACTTCCCCAAATCATGCGTTAGCGCGAGAAAAACAGCAAGTTTGCGAATGACATTCTTGTCCAAGCCTGAAAATTCCAAGAAGGACTCCGAAACATAATTCTCAAGCAGGTACTTTATTATCCCTGCCGTATCAAGCTGATGCGCCAATAAGCTCAGCCACTTGCCTCCCGTTTCCTTTGCAACCAAATAATCAAACGGGTTACTTACCATACCATTACCACCTATGCTGTTCATTCTGACATTCCGTTTTTATATAAGCTGTCCTCGTTACGCCGAAATCAGCATTATACTCCATCAAACGTAAAAATTATTATCATAGTTTTCATCAATCATTCTCGCTGCCATCTTGCACCCTAACGAAAATCGAATTGACATGATCTCTATACTTCTTTATCACACTCTCCGGCTCTGCAATCCTCATCCTGTCTCCGAATTGTGCCAGCCAGCCGAAGAATGTCGGTGCCACTTGAATAAGAACTTTAGCAGTACAGTTATTCATATCGTCTTTCCGCATCATTATATTCTCGCCGAATTTGTCAATTACCGGCCCAATAAGCGACCTATCGAATTGCAGCTTCACATATGCCAGCTCGCCGTTATACATTTTGAACGCCTGCGTCGTGTAGCGGGCGACTGTATTGAGCTTTGCCTCTGACTCCGGCGAGAGCATCGAGTCCTCCAATACCTCCACCCGATCCATGCGGTCAAGACGATAGTTTGCCGTGCTGTCGGGATGACGGTCGCTGTAAGCCATAAGATAGTAGTTATCCTCATTCAGTATCAGCGCGATCGGCTCCACCTCATAACGCTTCTTCTCCCCCGCTTCGTCCGGTCTGTACACGCGCTGCTTCTTTTCATTTAGATCAAAATAGTTGAATGCTATGCGCTTCTTTCTGCGAATGGCGGCTTCTATGCCATCGACGTTATAGAGTATACACTCATTCGAGTGCTTTCTTGAATTAAAATATGCCATGTTTCTTTTAAGCAGCTCTTTCCTGTGGCTGCCTCCGAGCATGGCAATCTTTTCTATGAGTTCTGCAGTTTTCTTTTCGGTAACAAAGTTTGCCGCCTGAACCGCGTCAATCATTATCTTCAATTCGGGTATGGAAAAATCACACTCCGGCAGATAATAGTATCTCTCACGATCCTTCCTGAAGCTCACGACCTCGTATCCAAACTTATTGAGCGTGGCTATATCACGGCTTATCGTTCGCACATGACAGGGTACCCCTTGCTCATGAACCCGCTTGCTGAGTTCGATACGGGAGATCGGATGCTCCTCGTCGGTTTCTGAGCGCAAAATCTCATAAAGCTTCAGCAGTTTGATTTTTGTGCTGTTCTCACTCATATGCCACCCTCCATTGCTTTTGCTTCCTGCGCAAAAGTATATCATAGACTAATGCTCGTTTCAAGTCTTAAAAGCGACAGAATCGTCACTTGGCAAGGTTCTCGCGGTTTTAACTTATGTTGGATAGGCAATGATTAACCGACGCTCTGAGAAGTGCTTCTTTTAAAGCAACCTTCTTTCAATGCTCACAACTTTCAATGTCCTTTTTCATCAAATGCGCGGATATGCCTCGCAACAAAGCTGCTTCGGCGTTCCGTTAAAACCACAACACCGTTGCGATTTCTTAACACTACACGTCCGCGAGGCTCCCTTTGGTCTCAAGTAAACAATGATTAATTAACGCCTTGGTAAAGTGCCGATTGAATCATATAGCTTTCAATCAATTTTTGCCGTTCTACCCTGCCGTTTTTCAAAAAGTGCAAGGATATTTCTCGCAGGAGCGGTAAATCTTGCTTGATTTATCG